>JBJTGE010000096.1:0-8747 GCA_046093785.1 Spartobacteria bacterium | reverse complement strand
GGTGAGCGTGGCGGCGATTTTTTCACCTATGTGGCCCGACTTGCCGACACCGAGGACGACGACAGTGTTCCGGCGCTCGACATCATCCTTGATGAGGTCAACCGCTGAGACAAACCCACTGTCAAAGCGCGCCGCTGTGGCCTCCACCTCGGACAACTCGATCTCGAAAACGCGTCTCGCCAGCTTGAGATAATCCATCGCCCGATCATGCAAAACGACGCACGGCCGCGCAAGGGCGCAGGCTAAAAGACATCGAGTTCGTCCAACCCGTCGAGGACGATCTGCGACCAGGTTTCAAACGAATCCCGCCGCGCCAGCAGCTCCGCGCGCGTGGCAAAACCGAGCTCCGCAATCGCCTTCTCGCCCGCGCCGACAGTGCCGTTTTCCAAATCGACAATGTGCACGATGCCCAGATGCACGCGGCCGACATCACTCGAATCGTCATTGATCAAAGCCACCGCGCGCTCGGTGAAACCGCCGCCGAGCCGCAATTCCTCAGCGATCTCGCGGCGCACCGCATTGTGGTAGGTCGATTGATCGAAGTGCAGCGACTCGTCGGTGTCGTTCACATGGCCGCCGATGCCGATCGAGGACTTCGCTACGAGCCGCTTCTCGCCGGATTTCGCACCGCGTGTGTAATGCAGGATGCGTCCGCCATGACGGAACACCGCATAGGGAATGATCTGCTTGAGCGAGGGATCCTCCTCCGCCGCGCCGCGCGGCACGAAGAAGTTGTTCTCCTTTTTCATAAAGGCGGGAAGGTAGTCGTCCACCCTCCGGCACAGACCTTGGAAACTGCCCAAGCCGTCGAAAAATTCCCGTTTCACCACCAGCACCTGCTCCTCTGTTTTGCTCATGGCCGCAGACATTGCCGCGAGCGCCCGAACCCGCAAGGGAAAACTTCGCAAACACCACGCGATTTTCTTCCCCTTGCATCAGGCGGGTGTTTTCTGTGACAACAGAGCTGATGACAGAAGAACTAGCTCAAGCCGTGGACAGCGGCACCCTCGATAAAAAAACCGCCGAGAAACTCGCCCGCCTCACGCCCGGATCCTACTGCACCCATAAAAGCTGGGGCTTCGGACGTGTCGCGGAATGGAACCTCTCCGTCGGTCAGGTGCTGATTGATTTCAAGACCAAGAAAAACCACCCCATGCAGGCCGTGTATGCGGCTGAAACGCTCACGCCGATTCCCGAGGACCACATTCTTGCGCAGCGCGAGACCGAGCCCGAGAAACTTCGCGAGCTCGCGAAATCCGACTCCTCCGCACTCGTCAAAAAAATCCTCGCCGACTTCGGCGGCAAAGCCTCTTCCGACCAGATCGCCTCCGCGCTCGTCCCCGGCGTCTTCGACGAGGCCGGCTTCAAACGCTGGTGGGATGCCGCCCGCAAAAAAATGAAGTCCGACGGCCAATTCGGCATGCCGGCGAAAAAGACCGATCCTTTTGTGCTTTTGGAGACCCCTGTGCATTCGGGCACCCGCCTCCTCGAAGCCTTCCGCGCCGCCCGCCACACACGCGATCAGGTGCTCGCGCTGGAGGAAATTTCCAAATCCCTCGAAGACCTCGCAGGCAGCCAGGATGAACTCCCGGCCATCGTCACACTCATCGAGGAGGCCGCCCTGCGCGCACGCCGCCTCAATCCCTCGCAGGCCATCGAAATTCTCATCGCCCGCGACGACCTGCTTGAAAAATTCCCCAACCTCCAAGCCGGCGCAGAGGCTCCCACCATCGCCAACATCATCGCTTGCGAACCCGGAAAGCTCGGCCAGATTCTCGAGTCGGTTCCCGGCTCTAAGGAAAAACGCGTGCTCGAAGCCCTCGAGCCCGCCTTCGGCGAAGCCTGGGGCGACAAGGCCATCGCTCTCCTCCCCAACGCCGGTGCCCGCTTGATCTCCGACATCTGCCGCCTGTTTGAAAAACACAAGCGCAAGGAGCAATTCCAAGCCACCGTGGAGAAATGGATCAGCGAGCGCTCGATTTCCTCCGAGATGCTCATCTGGCTCTGCAAAGAGCGCGACAAACGCTTCCCGGCCCTCTTCAACGCCGAGCTCCTCGCCGCCGTCTTCAGCGCCCTCGAGGCCGACCTCCTTGCGGAAAAACGCACCTCGCGCCTCAAGGATCTCCTCATCGACGATGGCGACCTCATTGGCGACCTCCTCATCGGAGCCAGCCGCGATGTCGTTCGCGACTCGATGCGCAAACTCATGCTCACACCGGCCATCGAGGACCTCTCCAAACGCTCGCTCATGGCCCGCATCGTCAAGCTCTACCCCGACACACAGAGCATGATCACCGGTGCCCACCAGGACGACGAGAAGGCCGACAACCTCATCGTCTCCTGGGCCAGCCTCGAAAAACGCAAGGCCGAACTCGACAACCTCATCACCAAGGAAATCCCGCAAAACCTCCGCGACATCAACATCGCCAAGGAACAAGGCGATCTCCGCGAAAACGCCGGATTCAAGGCCGCCAAGGAGCACCAGCGCGTCCTCCAACGCCGCCGCGTCGAAATGGAGCGCGACCTCGCCACCGCCCGTGGCACCAACTTCGAGAACCCAGCCACAGCACAGGTCTCCATCGGAACCGTCGTCACCGTCAAAAACGAGGACGCATCCAGCGAAACCTTCAGCATCCTCGGAGCGTGGGACAGCGCCCCCGACCTCGGCATCGTCTCCTACAAAGCCGGCGTGGGCCAAGCCCTCCTCGGCGCCGCCACGGGATCCAGCATCGAACTCCCGGCCGAAAACGGCACACGCAAGGTGACCATCGAATCCATCAAATCCTTCACCGACCTCGACCTCCTCCGCTCCAAGGTCCATGTCATCCCAGCCGGAATGGCCACCGCCGGCTAAAAAGTTGATTCAACACCCAAAAGCGGATGCCACCGAAAGGAGGCATCCGCTTTTTGTTTTCTGCGCCCTCGTAAAAACCTCCAAAAACACTGCCCTGCTTTTTACGCCGCAGGCCCCATGGACAGCAGCCATGTTCGAAAAAAGGGACTGAAAAATTGATATTCTTTCGAGTCGTGGAAAATCAGCCCTTCGCTTTCCAAGCGGGCTATCGCCTTGGTGACTGACGAGGGTTGAGCGACTCCCGCAGCCTTGAGAAACGCTTTTGATGTCGGATGTGCTCCTCCCGCTTTTGCCAAGCCGACAAGAACTTTAACTTGGCCAGGCGTAAGAATGTCGATGATCCGCATGTTCGACTCGTTCTCGCTCTGATGGATTCGCGCAAGAGCGGTGAAAACATCCTCCTCTTCAATTTTGCGTCCCGCTTCCGTGCAGTTCCAAATCGCCGAGCAGAGTTGTTGCACATCGCCTGTCGTGTCATGCGCCATCTCGAAAATCAGATTCATAACGGCGGAACTCGGCTGCCTGCGGGATCGGCGAAACTTTTCCATCAAGTAAACAGAAAACGAACTTCGATCGATCGGTCCAACCGATGTGGAGGCCGCCGACTTGAAAAACGGTTGGCGGGGATCATTGAAAAGCGCATCCATGAGATTGCGCACACTTCCCAAATAAAAATAGGTGACCTGTGGCTGCAATTGAATCGCTCCCCTCAGCGTGGCAATCACGGATTCGTGCTGCTCCATGTCCAGCAAGGCCTGAAACTCGTCGAAGACCACCACGAGCGGATGGGTTTTTCCCTCCTCACCGATCGGATTCAACACTCGCTCCAAGGACTTGGGATGAAAATCCCGCCTGCCAGCCAAATCGATGGAAAACGAGGGCTGTCCGGTCTGCGGATCAATCGTCGCTTGCGGACGCAAATGGGCAAATCCTTCCAGAATGCGCTTCAAAGAAAGGCCCCTGCGACTTTGATATGCCAAAAAAGACTCCGCGATGGCCTCTGCAAAAGCCGCTGGAGTTGACTTTCCCCAGCAATTGACAAACACACATCCGACCTTCCGGCGTGACTGGATCGCCTCCAACACAGCCGATGTTTTGCCCATTCTCCTCCCTCCCCGAATGACACAATTCTGCCTCGCGTCGATGTGCCCCTGCAATTCACGCAAAAGCTCCGGCCTAGGACAAAAATCCTCCCCCGAAACCACAACACCGTGCTGAAATGGGTTCATATACCAATAGCATTACGCTAATAGCGTAATGCTACAAGGGAAATTTGACGACCTGCACACCCTTTGAGAAGAGTTGAAAACCTGACGCAAGGGGATTGATGTTCTCCCCGTGCAGTCTGGAGAAGTGATTTGTGACCGACAGGCTGCCTCGCCGACCGAGAGAAATGGGACATGCCGGAGGATGTCCCTCCAAGGCAAACGAGCGCGCTGCCGCGCGGCGGAGGGGAGCGCGACCGTCTCGGTTGCGCAGGCTGGAGGCGTGGCTGGCCACCAGCGAGGTTGGCCGCTTTTTCAGACCCAGAGCCTGCGGTCGAGGGTTCGGTATTGGATGGCCTCGCCGATGTGGTCGGGAGTGATGCACTCGCTGGAGGCGAGGTCGGCGATGGTGCGGGAGACTTTGAGGATGCGGTCGTAGGCGCGGGCGCTGAGGTGGAGGTCCTCCATGGCTTGGCGAAGCATTTCGAGGGAGGCCTCGTCGATAGCGCAGAATTTTTTGATCTGGCTGTGCGACATGCGGGCGTTGGAGGCGGTTTTTCTTTCGCCGGTGAAACGCGTTTTCTGGATGGCGCGGGCACTCAAAACGCGCTCGAGGATGGCTGCGGAAGGTTCGGCCGAACCGCCGCCGGAGAGTTCCTTGAAGGCCACGGCAGGCGCTTCGACATGGATGTCGATGCGGTCGAGAAGCGGACCGGAGATGCGGTTCCGATAGCGTTCGATCTGGACGCTGGAGCAGCGGCACTCGCGCTGCGGGTCGCCGTGAAATCCGCACGGGCAGGGATTCATCGCAGCGATGAGAATGAATTCGGCAGGGAATGTCATGGTTCCGGCGGCACGCGAGATGGTCACCTTGCCGTCCTCGATCGGTTGGCGCATGACCTCGAGCGTGGAGCGTTTGAATTCCGGCAATTCATCGAGGAAGAGGACGCCGTTGTGCGCGATGCTGACCTCGCCCGGCGCGGGATTTGCGGATCCCCCGAGGAGTCCGATATCGCTGATGGTGTGGTGCGGCGAGCGGAAGGGGCGTTTGGAAACGAAGGCGTTCGACTCGTCAAGCAGGCCGCAAATGCTGTGAATTTTTGTGGTTTCGATCGCCTCATCCAGCGTCATCGGCGGAATGATCGTGGGAATCCGCTTTGCCAGCATGCTCTTGCCGGAGCCGGGAGGACCGATCAGCAGGAGATTGTGTCCACCCGCCATGGCGACTTCGATGGCGCGCTTGACCTGATGCTGGCCTTTGACCTCGGAAAAATCGACATCATCGGACGAGGCCGCCGTGAGGCGCTCGGCGGCGCTTCCACGCACGGGGATGAGTTCTTTTTTGCGGGAAAGAAACTCGTAGGCCTCGCGGAGGTTTTTGACACCATAGACCTCGATACCTTCCACGATGGCGGCTTCGGCAGCATTCGCAGCTGGCAGGATCACGGCCTTCATCCCCTGATCCCGTGCGGCCACGGCAATGGGCAGGGCGCCTTTGATCGGACGGATTTCTCCGGTGAGCGCGAGTTCGCCGATGACAAAGCAGCGCTCGAGCCTCGGCAATTCGGCACGCTCGGCTGCGGCGACCATGCCGACGGCAATGGGCAGATCGAAGCTCGGACCTTCTTTTTTGATATCAGCCGGCGCGAGATTGATGGTCGTGCGCTCGCGAGGCCAGCGGAAGCCGCTGTTTGAAATCGCTGTGGTGACGCGGTCCTTGCTCTCGCGCACAGCGGCATCGGGAAGTCCAACGACAATCACCACCGGATTGCCCGAACCGGTATTGACCTCCACCTCCACCTGGATGGCTTCGACTCCCTGCAGCGCTGCCGAGAACACGCGAGTAAGCATGCGGGCGGATGTATCAGAGTGCAGGGTGGTTTGTCCAAGCCGGGATTGCTGTTTCCGAAGCAGGGCGGGGAGTGGTAGAGGTCGGGAATGTCGAATCCCTACGAGTCCCGGCGATTGGTTGATGAGTATCTGTTCTTTCACTACGCCACCTTCGCCGAGGCGGCGGGAACACTCCCGGTTCCGCACGAGGCGTGGGGGTTTCCCACGCGCGTGGTGACCGGGCTTCTCGATGCGTCCGGGACTGCGGAAAGGGCCTTGGACATCGGCTGCGCGGTTGGGGCGTCGTCTTTCGAATTGGCCCGCTGGATTCCCGGGGTGACGGGCATTGATTTCTCAAGTGCGTTCATTCGGGCTGCGGGGGAATTGAAAAACAAGGGCAACCTCGAGGCCTCGGTGGCGTTTGAAGGCAGGCGCCTGCAAAATTTCACCGCCCGCGTGCCGGAGGAGATAGATCGCCAACGGGTGCTTTTTGAAACGGGGGATGCCATGAACCTGCGAAGCGACTTGGGTGCGTTCGATGTGGTTCTCGCCGCGAATCTTGTTTGCCGACTTCCCGAGCCGCTACGATTCATCGAGAGGTTGGCGGATCTTGTCGCTCCAGGCGGCCAACTCCTGCTGGCGACTCCTTTTTCCTGGCTGCCGGAGTTCACTCCCGAAGAAAACTGGCTCGGAGGCACGGAGGACGCGGCGCCATCCCGGGAAATCCTCGCCGACCTGCTTCGCCCCGCCTTCGAGCTGGAATTGGCCAAAGACCTGCCTTTCCTGATCCGTGAACACTCCCGAAAATTCCAATATGGCATCTCACTCGGCACACGCTGGCGGCGGCGTTGATTGGAACACCCGCTATGTCGCGGGGGACACACCGTGGGACAAAGGAACCGCCCATCCCGCGTTGGTTGCCAGGTTGCAAAACCAGCCGCTCAAAGGCAGCGTGCTCGTTCCCGGTTGCGGAGCCGGCCATGATGTGAGGGCCATCGCAGCTCACAAAGCCGGGCGCGTCACGGGAATCGATATCGCCCCCTCCGCGCTGCAGTTGGCGCGTGGATTTCCAAAAGCCGGAAACGAATGCTATGTGGAGGGGGATTTTTTAGCGGGAAATGCCGTTCCGGCCGGGGCGTTTGATGCGATTTTCGAGCACACCTGCTTTTGCGCGATTCCACCCGCGCGCCGCGCCGACTACGCCCGCGCAGCCGCCACCGCGCTGCGCGAGGGAGGAATCCTGCTGGCCGTGTTTTTTACAAATCCTGAAAACACCGATCCGCACTCTCCGCCGTTCCGTTGCGATATGGATGAGGTTGGTGCGCTTTTCGGGAAGGACTTTGAATTCCTCGAAACCGTCATCGCCCCGCCGACCTACACCGAACGACAAGGGCGCGAAACACTCTGCCTGCTGCGCAAAAAAATATCCGTCCGCGCATGACCGTCGCCCGGAAATCGAGGTCTTCGTTTTGAATAGCTCTTTGATTTTTACGAACGAGCGGGTATTGGCATTGTGATTCCACCATGAGCCAGCCATCCGCCCAATCACCGATCCCCCGAGTCCCCGCTGGACCCGCATTCCGGGTTGCCGCTGGATTGCTTGTGATCTTTTTTCTGGTTCAGCTCGGCATGGTCGCCCTGCACTACGCTCCGCTGCTTCAAAAGGACATCGTCAAAAGGATCACGCCCCAGCCAACACCGCAGGTTGCGGTCAATCCAACGCCGGCACCACAGCCTGTGCCGCAAAGCACGCCGCCGCCAGCCACGGCAGCCGAGCAACTCGACGAGGCCCTGCTGGAAAAAATCCGCCGGATGGTTGACGACTCCGACAAGGCCTTCCGCATCGGCGACTATGACGCCGGCATGGCCAAAATCCAAGAGGCCGACAAGCTGCTGCCCAAAGACCCCGGCATCATGCTTCGCATCGGACGGCTTTACGAAAAAAAGGGCGACATGCAGGCCGCTGCGGAGTCCTATAAAAAGGTCCTCGAACTTCCAGAGCTTCCCACCGAAACGCGCGCCCAGACACAACGCAAAATCGCCATGCTCAGCCTGCCCGAGAGCACGCCGGTTCCCACAGTGGTCGCCAACGAGGCAGGAGCCGATATGCGCGACGAGTTCGGTCTCCAGCCCGGAGCGAGTCTTGGAATCATTGAGACCCGCTTGAGCGACGCTCCCAAGGGTGCAAAAAACCTGCGCATTTCGATCAAGGCCCGCCCCAACCAGTCGATCGATCCCCGCAAAATGGCGGTTCATGTTTTCTTTTACGAACGCGATCAGACCGGACAGGTTCAACTCACAAACTCCGAGGTCCTCACCGAGTGGATCAGCCCGCCGGTGGATTGGAGCAACAACGAGCCCGAGCTGTTGAACGCGGTTTACACCCCTCCCGCCAAGTCCGACTTCACCTACGCGGGGTATGTTGTCGGCATTTATTACAAAAACGACCTCCAAGACACCCGGGCCGACCCCGGATCCCTCGCAGTAGAACATCCACTTCCACTCTACCTCTCCAGCCAACCATAACATGAAAACGCTCCTCGCCCTCAGCGATTCCGACGCCGCAGCCTCACTTTCGCAGGCCCTCGTCTCCCTCGGCAAACCTGCTCCCGGCATCGCCGCCGACTCCGATGCCGTGATCGAGTGGATCAATACCAACGGTGCCTGCGACCTCCTGATTTCCGAGGTCTACTTTGCACCGCTCGACGGCTTCTCTCTTCGCGACGCCCTGCTGCCCTACCTGCCGGAACTCAAGGTCATCTTCACATCGCCGCACGATATCTCCCCTTATGCAGACCGTCTCGGCGGAGCGCCTTTCCTTCCCCAGCCACTCAGCGCCGAGACGGTCTGCATAAGGG
>JBJTGE010000095.1:0-3009 GCA_046093785.1 Spartobacteria bacterium | reverse complement strand
CCGAGTTGCTCGCGTTTCCAAGGGCGGAGCGGCTCGAGCGAGTGGACGGTGATGACGAGGGGAATGCCGTAGTTCAGCTTGGCGAGGATGCCGCCGAAGTGGGCATACCATGTGTGGCAATGCACGACGCCGGCGTCGATGTGGGTGGTGTTGAAATCGAGGCAACGCTGGAGGGCGCCGAAGACGGATTGGAGCTGTTTCGGAGAGGTCCAATGGGCGGTGTCGAGGCCGAATCCGTGCGCGGCCAGCTGGCCGATGGAGGAGTTTTGATCGCCGAAGCAGCGGACATCCACAGGCATGAGCTTGGCGAGTTCGCGGCTGAGGTATTCGACATGCACTCCGGCGCCGCCGTAGATGTGGGGTGGATATTCGTTGGTGAGGAACAGGGCTTTCATGGGACGGAATTGATTCACATCAGGCGGCAGGGAATGGAGAACTGGAGCTGGCCGGCGCCGGGCTCGAGCCATGGCGCGTCGATGGCGGTGAGGGAGGCTTTTTTCACCAGCACGGCGGCGGGTTCGGGAGTTCCTAAAAGCTCGCCGATGGCCGTGCTGAAGTCGGGTTCGTGGCCGACGATCATCACCGAGTCGCAGGCGGCGTGGGGCGCGAGGCGGGCGAGCAGGGTGGAGGTTTCCATGCCACAGGCGAGCCAGCCTTCGATGGCGGCTTCGCATCCGAGCGCAGTGGCCACGATTTCCGCGGTCTGCCTGGCACGTATCACGGGACTGCTGAGAATGACGGCAGGCTCAAGACCGTGACTGGCGCAGAATTTTCCGACCTTCGCGGCTTGCTGGAGTCCCTTGGGCGTGAGTTTGCGGTCGAAGTCCGACTCGGCCAAATCCTCGGCTTCAGCGTGGCGCAGGAAGTAGATGGTCATGGAGGGAGGTTGCTTTTTTACATGCTCATGCCGCCATCCACCGCTAGCACTTGGCCGCTGATGTAGGAGGCTTCGGCACTGGCGAGGAAACTCACTGCGGCGGCGATGTCATCCGTCGCGCCGAAGCGGGCGACCGGGATCTGCGAGAGCGCGCCTTTGCGGACTTCCTCGTTGAGGACGGAGGTCATGTCGGTCTCGATAAAGCCGGGGGCCACGACATTCACGGTGATTCCGCGACTGGCGATTTCGCGGGCGATGCTCTTGGTCATGCCAATGAGGCCGGCTTTGCTGGCGGCGTAGTTCGCCTGGCCGGCGAGGCCCATGAGTCCGCTGACCGAGCTGATATTGATGATGCGGCCGGAGCGTTGTTTGACCATGGCGCGGAGGACGGCGCGCGTGAAGTTGAAGGCGCCTTTGAGATTGGTCTGGAGCACGACATCCCAGTCGTCGCTCGACATGCGCATGGCGAGTGTGTCGCGGGTGATGCCGGCATTGTTCACCAGAATGTCGCAACGGCCGAAGTCGGCGAGGATTTGGTCGCCGGTTTTTTGCACGGCGTCGAAGTCGGCGACATCCACCGCGTAGGGCTTGGCTGCACCTGGAGTGGCGGCGTTGATGGCTTCGGCCGTGCGTGCGGAGTTGGATTCCGTGCGGCTGACGACGGCGACTTTCGCGCCTTCGGCGGCGAGGCGTTTCGCAATGGCTTCGCCGATGCCGCGACCCGCTCCGGTGACGACGGCGACCTGATTTTCAAATCGTTTTGTGCTCATGCTGGGGAGCACAGAAGACCAGCACCAAAGCGGATTGGAAACAAAAATTTCGATCCGATTTTTTCCCAACGCCTCACGGATGTTTTTGGTCACTGCGAGTGCGGACATCGAAGCATTCAAGGGCCGACGTCACTGGCGAAGCCGAGACAAAACGCCCAAGCGCGGATCGCTCGCAACGACAAAAAATTTGGACGATCGTCCAAAATTTTTGTCGTGGCGTTTTATAAAATACTTGAGAAAAGGCAATTGCAGGCTTCCCAAAAAAAGCACTTTTTTGAAGATGCGCCTTTTTTTGCAAGAGCAGGGAGGTTGAATTGTGAACCCGGGACAAAATTGCGAGCGGTGGGCGGCGGACAATTTTTTTTGACGATCGTCCAAAAAAATTGTGTTTGTAGGAAAAATGCGGTGCTGCTTTTGTGGTTTTTTTTATGGATTCTAACGACCCGCGAGCGTGCGGGAATCCGGCAGGGCGAGGTTTTTTATGACGGTCATGAGATAGACCGGCTCGTGGTGTTTGTCCCTGTATTTGGTGATCTCGCGTTTCTCGACAACGCGGAATCCGAATCGCTCGAAAAGCTTCGCCCCGCGCCGGGACTCGAAGGTGACGACTTGGCCGAAGACCTCCTTCTCGCCATGCGCGCGGAGGAAGTCGAAATACTTGTTCGTCATGGCCTGTGTGGTGGCGAGTTTTTGAGCCTCGGGGAGGACATTGAAATGAAAGTGCGCTGTGCGGCGCGGCGCTGCGGGGACTTCGCGCCAGGAATTTTTGAGAATCCAACGGATGAACCCGCGCGTGGCCTCATTGTAGCCACGGTAGCGGAGCATTCCGATGCCGAAGAGGCGGAGGTTTTGGAAAAATCCATACCACTGGTGGCGCAGCGGACGCCGGGAGCCGAGGAGGTAGCCCTTGACCACGCCGTCGTGCTCGAGCACAAACGCCGCCTCGGGCTCCACATCGGTGTAGTAGGCGGTGAGGTAGTCGGCAAAAAGCTCGCGGTCCTCGAAAACCGGATCGATCGGCTTGCCGAGAAAACCCGTCTCGCAACAAAGCCGCCGCACCGCTGCACGGTCGCGGGGTTCGTAATTGCGAATGATGGTATCAGGCGTATGGGCCACAATGGGACATTCTACGCAGGCGCCCCTGCGCAGAGAAGGAAATTGAGAGCGCTGCAGGCACGCGATTACAAGGCGGAGGCTTTTCATTCAACCACAGAGGGCACAGAGAGCACGGAGGAAAATCAAGGGCACAACCGCAGCGCGCCCTTTCGTTGCTGAAAAAAAAAGACCACCGTGTCAGGTGGTCTTTTTTCTGTTGGGGGTGAAGGCGGGCAGAGCGCGTCAGTAGTCGTCCTCGATCTTTTT
>JBJTGE010000094.1:0-3389 GCA_046093785.1 Spartobacteria bacterium | reverse complement strand
GGGGGGTATTTTTTTAATCAGCCTACCTAAAGTCAGGGTGGGGGCATATTCTTTGATAGCGGCAACTGGTTGACACTTTCGGTTGACAATTTTTTTTCTATAGAGGGACAAATGATCCTAAAAACGGGCGATTTACTTTTCCAAAGAACCCGAGAAATTGAAGGGGCAAAAAGCTGGAGAACCGCTCCAGCAAAGGCTGAGAGGGTGGTGCGCGATACAGGGTTCGAACCTGTGACCCCTACCGTGTCAAGGTAGTGCTCTACCACTGAGCTAACCGCGCGGAAGAGGGGTGAATTTCTACTGGACAGTCCTTCACCTCGCAACTTTTTTCTACTTTTTTCGGAACGCCCAAGCCTTGATGGCGTCCTGAAGAAGGGTAAAACGGATGGCTTCAGGATGATCACGAATGCTCCCAATTCATTTCTCCTCCTCCGTGATCTCTGTGTCCTCCGTGGTTAATTTTTCTGCTTTGGGGTGCTTGAGATAAGTTCGCTCATTTCAGAGGCCGTGTTCCTTGGCGGCACGCTTCAGGATTTCATCCCGGAGTTTGCGGGCTCGATCACGGTTCGGAGTTCCGAGGCTCAGGCGCATGCGGCGCTTGGTGTAGTCCGGCAGATGGACCGTGTAGTGGCACCACCAGGTGCCGTGGTTGTTCCAGAGGTGATGATCCGGATTGTGAGCGAGCACGCGGATCGATGGCTTTTGTAGTGTGTTCATGGTGTGTCTCCGTTTGGGTTTCGCACCAGAAATTTCGGGCCACAAAAAAACCGCCGTTCCAATCAGGATCGGCGGTCTGTGAAGTCCGTGAGAATTTTTGTTCGGGTCTTGTGACCCGCACATCGCTCGGCGTTTCCGCCTTCGCAAACCACCGTGGGATTTCTCATTCCCCGGTTGGCACCCTGCGGCTTTCGCTACAGGAATTCCTGATGATTCCTAATGTTTAAATCAGGCCGACTGCGATTCCAAGCTGCAAATGTGTCATAAAATCCAACCAGTCTGGATCTGCTTTTTGGGGGTGGTGGAATGGGGATTCGCAAACTTCTTTGAGCCAATTCAGAACCTCATTTTCGCGGTTGGCCACGATGAAAAACTTGCGAACACACTTTCGCGATCTGTATAGTTCTTCGACGAACTGCCCGCGTCTTGGATTGCTGGACATTCGTTGAGTTGGCAGTAAATCGGCAACGAGCGGGATTCCTGACTGTTGTCCTGATAAAATAAACTGCTGGTTTTTATTATAAAGGAGGGGTGGCAGAGTGGTCGATTGCGCCGGTCTTGAAAACCGGAGAGCCGCAAGGTTCCGTGGGTTCGAATCCCACCTCCTCCGCCACAATCCGCGAAGCGGATTCTAAACCCTGAGGGTGGGATGAGGACGCAGTTCGACCGCCTCGAAGAGGCAAAGACTGCGCGAAGCGCAGCCCCGAAGGGGTGAAGGCCGCAGGCCGGAATCAATCCCACCTCCTCCGCCATAATCCGCGGAGCGGATTCCAAACCCTGAGGGTGGGATGAGGACGCAGTTCGACCGCCTTGAGGTTGCAGATTTGGAGGGTCAGCGTCCTCGCCTGACCCAAGTTTCAAACTCGGTCGGCTCACTAAATCAAAGTGCCAAGACCACCTTCGCAACAAGTCGAACATCTCACGAGAGGCCCTTCCTGCCGGAATCTCCCCTCCAAATCTGGTGCTCTTCGAGTCCCTCCAACGCGAACAAAAATGTTGAGTGTCGTTCCAGCGGCATTCAGTCTGTCGGCCGATATGATTGTCTCACCTAAGATTCGTGGATTCATTTGCACCACTGCCCATCCCACGGGATGTGCGAAGCATGTTGCCGACCAGATTGCCGTCGTTAAAAAACGCGGGCCTTTGGCGAACGGACCCAAGAAGGTTCTCGTGATCGGGAGTTCCACAGGCTACGGCCTCGCTTCGCGAATTGCGGCGGCTTTTGGAGCGAATGCCGCAACGATTGGTGTGTTCTTTGAACGCGGTGCCGAGGGCGGGCGCACGGCCACGGCGGGTTGGTATAATTCCGCCGCGTTCGAGCGGGAGGCTGCCGCTGCGGGACTCTATGCTCGGTCTTTCAATGGTGACGCCTTTTCGGACGCCATGAAGCAGGAGGTCATTGCAGCCATCAAAGCGGATCTCGGTCAGGTGGACTGCGTGATCTACAGCCTTGCTTCGCCCCGTCGCACGCACCCGAAGACGGGCGAGGTTTTCAAATCCGTCCTCAAGCCGATCGGTGAGTCTTACACGAACAAAAATCTCAACACCGGCAATGGTGAGGTGAATTCGATTTCGATTGAACCTGCGAATGACGAGGAGATCGCGCACACCACGGCTGTGATGGGTGGCGAGGATTGGGAAATGTGGATGGATGACCTGCTGGCTGCCGGAGTGCTTGCGCCAGGCGTTCGCACGCTGGCCTATTCCTACATCGGCCCGGTTCTCACTTGGCCGATCTACAAAAATGGCACCATCGGCCGCGCGAAGCAGGACTTGGAGCGTTGCTGTGCGTCTCTCAACACGAAGCTCGCACCGCTTGGCGGCAAGGCTTGGGTTTCGGTGAACAAGGCGCTCGTCACGCAGGCGAGTTCGGCCATTCCCGTTGTGCCGCTCTACATTTCGCTTCTCTATAAAATCATGAAAGCCGGTGGAACGCATGAGGAGTGCATCGAGCAAATGGATCGCCTTTTCCGCGACCGACTGTCGAATGCCGCGCCCGCCACGGACAGCGAGGGTCGGATTCGTCTGGATGATTGGGAAATGACGGATGCCGTGCAGAAAGTCATCAGCGAGCGTTGGGATGCCGTGGAGACTTCGAATCTCACAGGACTCGCCGACTTCGCCGGCTACCAGGAGAGCTTCCTGCGTCTTTTTGGTTTCGGTCTTACTGGCGTGGATTATCAAGCCGAGGTGGATCCGGAAGTGTCGATTCCCTCGCTGGCTTGAAGTTTCCAGACATTGAACTGATGCCCTTCCGCGCGCCGATTGGATGTTGAAGTCCCGGCGCGCGACCACTAACTTTTTCTCTCTAAATAATGAAAATCCAACGCGCATTGATCTCGGTTTCCGACAAGACCGGGATTGTCGATTTTGCCCGTGAGCTGCATGCCTACGGTATCGAAATTCTTTCCACTGGCGGCACGGCCAAGGCCCTGCAAGCTGTGGGCATTCCGACCACCGAGGTCTCCCATTTCACTGGTTCGCCCGAAATCCTCGAGGGCCGCGTTAAAACCCTGCATCCGAAAATCCACGGTGGACTCCTTTACATTCGGGGTAACGAGGAGCACGAGGAGCAAGCCAAGGCGCATGGGATTCGTCCGATCGACCTTGTGGTGGTGAATCTCTATCCCTTCGAGGCCACCATCGCCCGCGAGGATGTGACCCTCGCCGAG
>JBJTGE010000093.1:0-2115 GCA_046093785.1 Spartobacteria bacterium | reverse complement strand
GAATGCGGACACCGTGGGTCAGATGTCGTGCAACCCCGCGATTGGTGGTTTGGCCAAGGGGCACATGGTGCGGGAGATCGATGCCCTCGGCGGCGCGATGGGGCTGAACACCGACGCGACCGGGATTCAATTCCGCATGCTCAATGCCACGAAAGGCCCGAGCGTCCGCGCACCGCGCGCGCAGTGCGACAAAAAAGCCTACCAATTCCGCATGAAATCCCTCCTCGAGCGCCATCCGCGCCTCGACATGAAGCAGGGAAATGTGACGCGACTCGTGGTCGGCGAAAACGGTGTCGAAGGCGTGGAAACCAATTTCGGTCTGCGCTTCCATGGCGGCGCGGTGGTCGTCACGACAGGCACCTTCATGCGCGGCCTGCTGCATGTGGGTCTGCGAAATCAAACCGGCGGACGGCTCGGCGATGCCGTTTCGACATTCAGCGATTGCTTGCGGGAACTCGGTTTCGAGGTCGAGCGCTTCAAGACCGGCACACCCTGCCGCCTTCTTGCCAAGAGCATCGATTTTTCTCAATGCGAAGCCCAACAGGGCGATGATCCGCCGCCGCTCTTCAGTTACCTCGCGGACACGCTCGTGCGCGGCGAGGACGATCTGCACACGCTCAACGAGTGGCGCGATGGAGCTTTCCGCGCGCGCCAGATTTGTTGCTGGATCACCTACACGAACGAAACCACTCACGAAATCATCCGCTCGAACCTCGACAAATCCCCGCTCTACTCGGGCGTCATCGAGGGCGTTGGACCACGCTACTGCCCGAGCATCGAGGACAAGGTTGTGAAATTTTCCGAGAAAAACCAGCACCAGCTTTTTTTGGAGCCGGAAGGCCGCCACACCGATGAAATCTATGTCAACGGCGTTTCGACCAGCCTGCCCTTCGAGGTTCAATACAAATTCATCCGCAGTGTGCGCGGGCTTGAGAACGCCGAGATTTTGCGTCCCGGCTACGCGGTGGAGTATGACTACTGTCCACCGACCCAGCTCCACACCACCTTGGAGACAAAGCGCCTGCCGGGCCTCTATTTTGCGGGGCAAATCAACGGCACATCCGGCTATGAAGAAGCCGCCGCACAGGGTCTCATCGCCGGCGCGAATGCAGCTCTGAAGCGCCTCAAGCGTCCACCGCTCACCATCGCCCGCCACGAGGCCTACATCGGCGTCATGCTTGATGATCTCGTGACGCGCGGCACGCCAGAGCCCTACCGCATGTTTACGAGCCGTGCGGAATACCGCCTTCTGCTGCGGCAGGACAATGCCGATCTGCGCCTCACCGGCAAGGCCATCGAGTCCGGCCTGGTCGATGGCGAGCGCGCCTCGCGCTTTGAGCAAAAACAAAACCAGCTCACCGCGCTCAAAAGTCGCCTCAACGAATTCAAAATCGATACAGTCCCGCTCGAACGCTGGCTCAAACGCCCCGAGAATACTTGGTCCACCGTGCCCGATGAAATCCGCTCGCAGTTCCCGCAGCCGGTCTGGGAGCAGGTCGAGACCGATCTGAAATACGCCGGCTACATAACCCGTCAGGAGGAGCAAATCGCACGGACCGCGCGCCACGAAGGCAAGGCGATTCCCGAGTGGGTCGATTTCACCAAGATCAACGGCCTCCGCACAGAGGCGGTTCAGAAGCTCTCGTCCATCCGCCCCGAGACGCTCGGCCAAGCTGCCCGCCTCAGCGGCGTGACGCCCGCCGATATCGCCTTGCTCGGCGTATGGATCACTCGAGGCTCAGAAAAAGCATCCAATTCATGACAACGCCCAACCGCATCGACTCGAAATTTGAAACCCTGCGCGCCGCCGCCCAGTGCGGCTTCATCGCCTACATCACGGCGGGCGATCCCGATTTGAAATCCACCCCGGCCCTTGTTACAGCTCTCGAGCAATCCGGGGTGGATATTATCGAGTTGGGCATCCCGTTTTCCGATCCCCTGGCAGATGGAGCCACCATTCAAGCCGCCTCGGGGCGGGCGTTGGATGCCGGAGCCACGGTCGCGGGTGTGTTGGATGCCGTGCGTGAGATTCGCCGCAGCTCGCAGGTTCCCATCGTTCTCTTCACCTACCTGAATCCGGTTTATGTTTACGGCTTCGACCGCTTCCATGCGGAT
>JBJTGE010000092.1:0-3054 GCA_046093785.1 Spartobacteria bacterium | reverse complement strand
TGCGGCAATTCCTGGCAGGAGGGCGTCCATTGGGAAGGCGGCACACATTGATCACTTGAAAGGGTTGTCACAGGGGATGGAATTCGCTTTCAGGCATTGATGGCGGATTCCTCACCTTCGACTCTCAAATCATTGGCATCACTTTTTCGAATCCGGCATGAGCCTCTCGAAAAGCGCTCGGAAGTTTGCCTCCGCAGAATCTTTCCAGAGCCGCATCATACCAATCACTTTTTGAAATTGCTCGTTTGACGCGTTGATCTCGCCTTTACCCTTTGACTTTATCCGTAAAACTCCCACAGAATAACTTCGGCAATAGCCCTATTTTCCCATGACCAAACTCCTCTCCAAATTCACCGTCGGCGACACGATCATACGCTTCGACGCACCCGCCGAAGGCAAGGGCGCGCCGCAGCTCTCGCTTCATCCCAAGTCGCTCGCACCGGTGAAACACCGCGAGTTTCTACCGCCGGATGTCGAGATCGCAGGCCTGCCGGCCATGTGGCAACCGAGGCGCGCGTGGGCACTGAACTCACTCGTGCAGCTCAAGTGCATGGAGGACATCTACGGCGGATCTTTTTCCCAAGGTCGGACGATGCGCTCAGGACACTCGACGGCCGTTCTCGAATTCATCGGCCAGAAGGTCCACAAGAAAAACGGCGGCACCAGCGTCGTCACCACGCTCCAGCATCCCTCGGGACTGCGCTGCGAACATCAACTTTCCTGGCAGGGGAATGTGCCGGTTTTTTCCAGCCGAGTGAGCGTTCGCAATGCCGGCAAGAAACCGGTGACCCTTGAAATGCTCAGCAGTTTCTCGCTCGCCGGCATGACACCTTATGCTCATGACGACGCGCCGAATCGATTGCTTGTGCATCGCTATCGTTCGACCTGGAGTGCCGAAGGCCGCCTCGACACGCAAGGCATCGAGGATCTGCAACTCGAGCGTTCGTGGATCGGACACGGCATCGCCTGCGAACGCTTTGGCCAGGTCGGCTCGATGCCGGTGCGCGGCTTTTTTCCCTTCGTCGCGCTCGAGGATCGCGAGGCGGGTGTCCTTTGGGGCGCGCAACTTACCACTCCCGGCTCATGGCAGATGGAAGTGTTCCGCAAGGATGATTTCGTCGCGCTCTCAGGTGGCCAGGCCGACCGCGAGTTCGGGCATTGGTTCAAAACGCTGAAAGCAGGCGAAACCTACGAAACGCCTGTGGCCACGATCGGCTGCATCAAAGGCAATATCGATCAACTCGCGCAGCGACTCAGTTCCGCACAGGAAGGCCCGATGGCAACTCTGCCGAAGATCGAAAACGAGTTGCCCATCGTGGTGAACGAGTGGTGCACGAGTTGGGGAAATCCGACGCAGGAAAATCTGCTCGCGCTCGCCAAGCGTCTGCAAGGAACCCCGGCGAAGTATCTCGTCATCGACGATGGCTGGGCCGAGCGGCCCGGCGGAGGATGCCAGCAGAACGGCGACTGGATCATCAACCGCAAGGCCTTTCCCGATGGCCTCGCTGCGACCTGCCAAGCGATCCGCGACCACGGACTCATCCCCGGCATCTGGTTTGAGTTCGAGGTTTGCAATCCGGGATCAAAAGCCTTTTCGCTCGCCGATCACCACCTTCATCGCGATGGACGGGTGCTGCAGGTTGGTAGCCGCCACTACTGGGATTTTCGCGATCCCTTCACCTTCGATTATCTCACCAAAAAGCTAATCCATCTCCTGCGCGACAACGGACTCGGCTATCTCAAGGTCGATTACAACGAGACCATCGGCTTCGGCGTCGATGGGGCCGAATCACCAGGCGAAGGGCTGAGGCAGCACCTCGAAGGGATGCAGAAATTCTTCCGCAAGATGCGCGAGGAGATTCCCGATCTTGTCATCGAGAACTGCTCTTCCGGCGGCCACCGTCTCGAACCGTCAATGATGGCGCTCTGTGCGATGGGATCATTTTCCGACGCGCACGAGACCCGCGAGATTCCGATCATCGCCGCCAACCTCCAGCGCCTCATCCTGCCTCGCCAGTCACAGATTTGGGCGGTGCTGCGCAAGAACGACACCGCACAGCGTCTCGCCTACTCGCTTGCCGCTACCTTCCTCGGCCGCATGTGTCTCTCGGGGGAGGTTCATGACCTCTCAGCTGCACAGTGGAAGCTCAGCGTTTCCGCCATGGAACTCTACCGCCGCGTCTATCCGATCATCCGCGATGGTCACTCCACCTTCCACGGAGAGACAGGCAAAAGCTGGCGTCACCCGCAAGGCTGGCAAGCCGTCCTGCGCACCTCGAAAAACGGCAAACGAGCCCTGTTCGTCGCCCACACCTTCGGCAAAGCGTTTCCGAAGTCCGTGCAAATCCCGCTCGCTGAAAGCGGATGGAAAATCGATGAGGCCTGGCCCGAAAAACAAGGGCTCCTGACAACCCTCAAAGGCAAATCCCTGCAACTCGACCTCACTGGCGAGTTCCGCGCCTGCGTGGTCAGCCTCCGCCGCGAGTAGTAGACCTGGAGAGTAGTGGGTGGTTTTAATGTATCAATGAACCTTCAAGAAAAACGCGCCCACTTGGCAAAAGTCCCGGAATTTTTTGTTGCCAACGAAACCACCCGCTTCCTACACTTCTAATGACTGTCCCTCTCTTAACAAATAACTTCGATCATTCCTAGCAGCCTGTGGACTTAGAAAACTCGACCTCCTAAAATCGCCTATATCGCGTTTTTATTTTCTGGGAGACATCAGGTGGCGGGCAAAAATGTCATTTTTCGTAACTACTCAGGTAGGCACGAGTGGGCGACAGCCTGGGATTTTTGAGCGAGCGGGGGTAGTGTTTTGAGTAGGTGTCCGGGAGTTGTCAGGAGGAGTTGGGTGTTGGGAGGAACGGGTCGCCCAGAAAGAGGCGGCGGAGGGCGTCGAGGGCGGTGAGAGAGTTTTGCGGGCTGTGGAGACATAGCCGCGGATGCGGCAGAAGTTCTCGAGGGCGTCGAAGCTGCGGAAGGTGCCTGAGATTTTCTGGCGGACTTTGACCATGCGCAGGTCGCGTTCGGCTTGGTTGTTGTCGAAGGGGACGG
>JBJTGE010000091.1:0-3613 GCA_046093785.1 Spartobacteria bacterium | reverse complement strand
GGAGTGGGTTTGGTCAGGGTTGGGGGGTGATGTTGAAGGAGGCGAGGGCTTCGCGGGTGACGGCGTGGCCGCTTTCGGTTTCGTCGAGGATGACGAGGTCGGCGCCGGCGTTGCGGAGTTTTTCGGCTTCGGTGCTGAATTTTGTGCGGGCGAGGATGGTGATGGAGGGGTTTCTTTCCCTGGCGAACTGGATGGCTGCGGCGATTTCGGGTGTGGCGGGGAAGGTGAAGGCGACGAGGCGTGCTTGATCGACGCAGCAGAGGTCCCAGACCTCGGGTTGGCGGGCGTCGGCGAAGAGGGCGGCTTTTCCATCGCTGTGGAGTTCGCGGATGGCTTCCGCGTTGAGGTCGATGACGAGGGAGGGGATGCCTTCATCGGCGAGCGAGGACGAGAGTTGGCGTCCCACGGGCCCGTAGCCGCAGATGATCGCATGGTCGCAAAGTCCGCGCACTCGCTCGGCGGGGGGCAGGGAGGAGCGCCCGGGAAGGCGGGGCGAGTGGGCGTCCAACCAGTTTCCAAGCGGTTTGGCGCATCTCATGAGAACGGGAACCATGGCCATCGAGAGGGCCATGGCGGCGAGAAGCGGATCGCTCACCGCATTCGGCCATGCCGTGTGGTCGGAGACTTTGGTGAGAAGCACGAGGGAGAATTCCCCCGCGCTGCCGAGGCCGATTCCTGCGAGAACCGATGCGCGCCAACTGAGGCCTGTCATGCGGGCTATGAGTCCGATCAGGAGGGTTTTTCCGATGATGATACCAGCCGCCAGGGCGAGGATCAGTTGCCACGAGGAGATGGCCTCGCGGAGATTGATGCCGAGGCCGACGGAGACAAAGAAAATCGTGAGGAACAGATCCTTGATCGGCGCGATGTCCGAGAGGATGCGGTGTTTGTAGATGCACTCGCTGACGGCCAGTCCGGCCACGAAGGCACCGAGGATGAGGCTCAAATCCATGAGCGCGGCGAGGAAGGCCACGCCGATGCAAAGTCCGGCGACCGTTAGGGTGAAAAGCTCGCGGCTGCGTGTGTCCGCCACGGCACCGAGAAGGCGGGGAATGACATAGCGGGCGAGAACGATGGCCAGTGCGATGAAGGCGACGCCTTTTCCGAGAGTCAATGCCAGCATCGGGGCCATGGCATTTCCACCGCCATCCGACACGAAGAGGGCGGGCATGAGCACAAGGAAGAGGATGACGAAGATGTCCTGAAAAATCGCCACGCCGAGTGCGAAGCGCGCACCGGAACTCGCGGAGAGGCCCATGTCGTGATAGAGCTTCACGCTGATGGCGGTCGAACTCAGCGCGCAGGCCACGGCCACGACTGCGACGAGTGGCCAATCGAGGCCGAAGCCGAAACGGGCCACGAGTCCCGCGCCGAGCATTGTCAGGGCGACCTGGGTTGAACCTCCGAGAAACGCATAGCGTCGCAGGTGTTTCAATTCGCCGAGGGAGAATTCCATTCCGAGCACGAAGAGGAGGAGCATGATGCCGATTTCCGACATGGAAGCCACGGCCTCTCTGGCCTGTTCTCCTGCGACGGCTTCGAGTAGGCCGGTGTTTGCGATGGCGAGGCCGCACAGGAAATACGCCACAAGCAGCGACTGGCGCAGTTTCAAGAGAACAAGCGATGCCAGAACCACGCCCACCAGCATGAAAGCCAGCAACGAAAACATTGGTGGCACACCGGCCGACGCGATCGGCAAAAACCCGCCTGTTTGATTGATCAAGCTCTGCATCCCTCCGGCCAGCCTCGCCGAGCCTGAGCGCATTTGCGAGCCGAAGATTGGGAGGTTTTATTTGTAGCGGATGATCGAGGCGTCGATCGAGCGCAGGGTGAGCATTCCGACGCCCATGTAGCCGGGATTGAAGGCGGGGAGATAGGTGGTGGAGGTGCTGGTGCCGTATTCCGTGCGGCGTCCGGGGCCGCCAGGGCCGCAGTATCGGGAATTGGCCGTGCCAAAACTGTAGGTGGTCACTGGCACATAGGATGTGTAGCCGGGCACATAGTAGTTGTAGGGCCGTTGCTCGGTATCCTCGTGCAGCATGATCGCGGCATCTCCGCCGTGGAGGCGCGTGTTGTATTGAATGGCGCGGATCATGAAGTCGTAGCTGGCATTCGCGGTGAAGGAGAGCCTGCCAATGACGGTGTAGGGACGGTCCGGCGGTTTCGAGAAGATGGGGACGCTGTAGTCCTTCGGCTTTGGAGGAAAGACCCGCGCGGTGGAAGGGCGGTAAAATTGTGCTGTGGACGAAACGGACTCGCATCCGCTCAAGATGAGGGCGAGAAAAAGAACCGGCAGGAGGCGGTGGAACGCGCGCTTGGGCATGGATTATTTCAAAAGCCGTCGCAGATAGGCTCCGTAGCTGGACTTGCCGAGACGGGCGATCTGGGCTTCGAGTCCCGCTTGATCGATCCATTTGTTGCGCAGGGCGATTTCCTCCAGACAGGCGATTTTGAGTCCCTGGCGGCGTTCGATGACGCTGACGAACTCGGCGGCCTCCATGAGAGACTCGTGAGTTCCGGTGTCGAGCCAGGCTGTGCCGCGGCCGAGTTGTTCGACTTGGAGGTTTCCCTCTTCGAGATAGAGGCGGTTCAGGTCGGTGATTTCGAGCTCGCCACGGGCCGAGGGCTTCAAGTCGCGGGCGAGGCCGACCACACGGTCGTCATAGAAATAAAGGCCCGGCACGGCGAAGTTCGACTTCGGCTTGGCAGGCTTCTCCTCGATCGAGAGGACGCGTCCATCGGGCGCGAATTCCACCACACCGTAGGCGGTCGGCTCCGCGACATGGTAGCCGAAAATGGTCGCTCCCTCGCGTCGTGCATCAGCGGCTTCGATGGCTTCCACAAAGTTTTGCCCGTAGAAAATGTTGTCACCCAGCACGAGGGCGGAGGGGGCGTTTCCGACAAAGTCGGCACCGATGTGGAACGCCTGTGCAAGCCCCTCCGGACGCGGTTGGGCGGCGTAACTCAGCGAAATGCCGAACTGGCTGCCATCACCCAGCAACCGCTGGAAGAGCGGCAAATCCTCCGGCGTGGAAATGAGCAGAATCTCGCGGATGCCTGCCAGCATGAGAACGGACAGCGGATAGTAAACCATCGGCTTGTCATAAACAGGCATGAGCTGCTTGCTCACGGCGATGGTGAGCGGATAGAGACGCGTGCCGGAGCCTCCGGCGAGAATGATGCCTTTGCGTGGTATGGGATTTTGCATGTCGGATTTTTGAAATTGTGGATCGAGTAACACTCTGTGGGCAGTCTTAAATTTTCACCCTTTTTTTAGACATGCTAAGGCGAGGCGAGGGCGGTATCATCGATCGGGGCGACCGAGCCATTGAAAAACCAGGCCAGGCGTTGTGGTTTGTGGACGGGCTTCGGAGGTGTGTTTGCGGCCCATGAGGCACCTGTGACGCGGGGGTGGAGGGCATCGGCGTCGGAGAATCCCCAGGCTTGTGCGGGGATGGATGAAAGTTTGAGTGGCGAGGTGGCTGGCGGCGCGGCGAGATTTCCCCAAGGGACGAGTGTTTGGTTGCCGTCGTTGATGCTCATGTTCACGACATAGGTTCGTGCGGAATCGAGAAATGTTGTGCTCACGGCCTTGCGGTAGGCGGGCGGGACG
>JBJTGE010000090.1:0-6188 GCA_046093785.1 Spartobacteria bacterium | reverse complement strand
GCATTAATGCAGAACCTGCAAGATTCCACCAACCTATAGACAATAAACAAGCATCCATTTTTATATGATGTTGATAGGAAATCGCTTTTGGCCCTTCGGGGCGTTGGCCCGGATATTGAAGCTGGAAGCGGTGATTTTCATGCCCAGACGCTGTCAGATCGGGCTTTGAGAGTCAAGCGCCCGGCATTTCGGGATGCGGGGCGCGCCCCGCACCCCAAAATCCCGGGTCTCTCAATTTTCTGCGAACACCGGTTCGTTGTCGTAGTCGGGGAATGGATCGTCGAGCCATGGTTCGATGACCGGCTCGTCGGGTCTGGGCGGGTCGCGGGCGGCGTCCACGCGCACGCCGGCCTCCCACAATTCGAGATGGCGCAGGATGCGTTCGACCACAGAGGCCTCGTCGATGAGGGCGATGATTCTCATTTCGAGCTGGCAGTGAGGGCACAGAAGCGGGTCGGCTTCCCAGACTTTCTTGATGAGTTCGCGCCACTTTTTGGACGGAATCCGACGGGGCTTGAACGCGGAAACGTCGATGACCTCTCCCTCGGGCACGTCCACGGGCTCGGCATCCGTCTGCTTGAGCCGCTGGCCGCGCATGTTGCCACTCCGCTTCGCTCCGTTGCTGCCACTTCGGGCAGCCTTTCTCCCTTCGGTCGTCTGTTGGAATACCATCCGTAATAGCGCACGAGCTGGAAGCTTTTGTCCGGGATATGCTGGGTGATGCGGGCGATAAAGTCGCAGGGGCTGAACACTTCAAAGTTGCGCTGGATTTTCGGGTTCATCCCGGAGCGGTAAATGATCGAGTCGCCGGAGCTGTTGGGCTGCATTTTATCGACCGAAAACGGGTTGCGGATGATGTATTGGGCGAGGCGCTCCATGTCCTCGCGGTTGCGGGGCGGGACGCGCTGGCTGCGGTGGATGTTGAACCCGGAGTGCGTCCATCCGCGCAGCATCCGGGCGCGCTCCGGCGGCAGGAGTCCCTTCTTGACCAGAAATGTGATGACCCGTGCGCGGAAGAGTTCCTCCAGCGGCGCGAGACTCGCCTCGGGCATCACATGGAAAAGCCCGCTATCCACGAAGAGCCCGTCGGCGGCCAGCGCGTGGAGGTGCGGGTGGAAGTCGAGGTATTCGCCGAAGGTATGGATGGCCATGACGACGCCGGTCGTGCCCTCGGGCAGGCCGAGCGTGGTGCGCTGAAACTCGGCCAGGCACCGGTGGGCGATGCGGCAGAGTTCCTTGATGAGCCCGCGATGAAATCGGAAATACGGACGCAGCATCTTGGGGATCGTGAACGTGAAATGCCGGTGCGGCACGGGCGCCAGGACGGTCTCGGCCAGCAGCGCGCCGAAGAGTTGCACTTTCTTCTGGTGGCAGCAGGGGCAGAACCAGCGGCCCTTGCACGAGAACGGCAGCAAATACTCATGGGTGCAGTGATCGCAGCGCACGCGGGCGAAGCCGTTGGCAAAATCCCCGCAGCCCATGAACTTGCCGACGACCTCCGGGATGATCGGTCGCAGGAACCCGAAATCGGGCTCGTAGGCCTCGGGGTAGATGTCCAGAAAAGTGTCAAAATGCGCGTCCAGGCATTGCCAGAGCGGGGAGAGTTTCGGCCTGCGGGCACGGTATGCTTGAGCCTCCATACCCGCGATGATAAAAAACAGGGTGTGCCAAATAACGGCATACCCTCAAAAATAAATTGAGAAAACTATAAGAAAAAATGCGCCCCGAAACCCCGCAAAACCGTTCCCAATACCACCGCCTGCGCCGCATCATCGCGATGGTGCGGGACGGCATGGCCGGCGGACGGCTGCCCAACCGCAGCGACTTCCGCCGGGAGCTGGAGGTGAGTTCGCGCACGCTCGCCCGCGACCTCAATTTCCTGCGCGACGAGTAACGCGCCCCGATCGCTTACGAGCCAGCGCGGCACGGCTACCGCCTCACCGACGCCACCTACGACCTGCCCCCGGTGAACCTCAGCCGCCGAGAGGTCTTCAGCTTCAGCCTGGCCCGCAAGATGCTGCATGCCGTCGAGGGGACTCCGCTGGAGATGGACATGCGCTCGACCCTTGATTAAATCGCCGGGTCACTGGAAGGGACATTCGCAGTGAGCTTGGACGCGCTCACCGAGCACATGAGCGTGCAGGCCGAAGACCGCGTAGTCATTGACCCCGCCGTCTGGGAAGCCATGGCGCGGGACATCGAACGCCGGGACATTTTGGGGCCGACTAATCTCATGGGACACCATCCTCGAAAAATCTGGAAGCGGCCCATGGACGGGCTCCGCGTCATTTACCGACCTGCCCGCCGAGGGCGATTTGCGGCGGATTGTGGTAACCGATTCGCAAACGGGAGAACGCCGCTTTTTGAAATTGCGAATCACCAAGCCGTGATCTTGACAGAATAAAACTATCTGCAATATATTTAAAACTCCATTATGAGTCTTAAAGTTGCTTTCATCGGAGCCGGCAGTGTCGGTTTCACTCGCACCCTGCTAACCGAAATCCTCTGTGTTCCAGAGTTTTCCGACACGCGCTTTTCCTTCACGGATATTGATAAACGCAACCTCGACATGGTGACGCAACTTTGTCGAAAAGGAATTCAAGCCAGCAAACTTCCTGCGACGATTGAAGCGACGACGGATCGCCGTCGAGCTCTTGAGGGGGCGGATTACATCATCAACTGCACACGCATTGGTGGGTTGGATGGGTTCGCGACTGACATTGAAATTCCGTTAAAATATGGGATCGACCAATGTGTGGGCGACACGCTTTGTGCAGGTGGCATCATGTATGGCCAGAGGAACATTGCCGCAGTGCAGGATTTTTGTCGGGATATTCGTGAAGTCGCCAAGCCGGGCGCACTTTTTCTGAATTATGCCAATCCGATGGCGATGAACACGTGGGCCGCTCTGGATGCAGGAGTGAATGCCGTAGGGCTTTGTCATGGGGTGCAAAACAGCAATTACCAAATCGATAAATTGCTGGCCATGATGCACGGCGATGAAGTCATTCCTCACACTGAGTTTCGGCGTGTGGAGGAGCGCACCCGCGTGATTTGCGCCGGGATCAATCACCAGACTTGGTTCATCGACATCCGATACAAAGGGCGGAAAATCGAAACCGCTGAGCTGCTCGAAGCATTTGAATCGCGGCCTGCTCCCCGGCGTGGAGAAAAAGTCCGCATCGATGTGTTGCGGCGTTTTGGCTATTACAGCACCGAAAGCAACGGGCACCTCAGCGAATACATCCCATGGTATCGCAAACGGACAAACGAGATTAAAAACTGGATCGATACCTCGCGCTGGAACAACGGCGAAACCGGCGGCTACCTGCGTGTCTGTCGCGAAGGTCGGAATTGGTTCAAGTCCGATTTTCCAAAATGGCTCGCGGAGGCTGATAAACCTATCGACCCTAAAATGCGCGGAATGGAGCACGGCAGCTACATCATCGAAGCGATGGAAACCGGTCGAGTTTACCGCGGCCATTTCAATCACCGCAATCAAGGCGTCATCACAAACTTGCCCGACGACGCCATCATCGAAGCTCCCGGATACGTGGACAAGTTTGGCATCCATTTCACGCCGATTGGCGACCTGCCTTTGGCGTGTGCTGCGACCTGCAATGTCAGCATTGGTGTGCAACGCATGAGTGTCCGTGCTGCACAGTCCGGCGATGTCACCCTGCTCAAGCAGGCAGTGCTCCACGATCCGCTCAGTGGTGCGGTTTGCGACCCTGAGGAAATTTGGCAAATGGTGGATGAGATGCTCGTGGCCCAAGCCCAATGGCTCCCGCAATACCGCGAAAATGGCGCGGTGGTTGAAGCAAAAAAACGCCTCGCCGCAATCAAACGCAAAGGCCTTTATCGCGGAACCAAGACATCCAAAGGGGCGGCTCGTTTGAAAGAAAAATCGATCGCCGAGTTGCGGAAGGACAAATCCACTAACGTGCTGGCCGCAGACAAGGCCGCAGAACCCGGAGCAAAAGAAAAGAAAGCAGCTTGATCAGGTTTTATGCTGCGATCCATCCCCACGCTGCGAACCGGTGATTTTGAAATCGACCGGGCATTTCGGATTGCCATCGGTGATTGCTGCGGGAACGTCCTGCATTACCAAAGCGGACTGCTGAATCGCCCTGAACCCTGCTTGGTCGCAGGCTTGAGTTATCCGGACCCTTGGACGCGCGATGCGGCGTTCAATACTTGGAATGGCGCCGGGTTGCTGATGCCGTCTTTGAGAAAAGGCCTTAACAAAAATGAAAGACAGCCATACAACAAACTGGGTGACTCGTTTAACGCACTGAAGAAGTCTGCCCTCATGTCGCAACTCTTCACCTTTGAATCCCTCGTCAGCAGGTGCGAACTCAACTCCGTGCCTGCTGAATGGCCCGGACTCTGGGAGGCTTTTCAGAAAACCACGCCAGATTCCTCATTCTCATTGGATGCCACCTTCACCGCCGAGGTCTGCGCTTTCTGCCAATTCTCCGATGAAATCGTGAGCCTCCTCCAGGAGACCGCCAGCCAAGTCCGCCGCAATCCGCTCTTGGAAACCGCAACCCGTTTTCTGTTCGCCCAATTCCACTCCACTCCGCCGCCTGATTATCAAACCATCGCCGCCTGGCCTTTTGTTGCGCAACCGCTCGACCCGCCGATTTCCCTGATTCCCGCCCTGGCCTTGTTGGCCGGTGTTTCCGGAATCCGTCAAGCCCATGCCTCCCGCCGGATTCCAGAGTCGGTTACACGGTCCACTTTGTTCGACATGGAGGTCTGGATTCGGACATTTCACCGGCAACACCGAAAATGGGGCCTCTCCGAACTAAATTGGCTCTCCCACCATTGGAACGGACGCCTTTTTCGAATCGGCCGCTTGCAGTTCATGCGCGGAAATTTTCCCGACACAGTTCGGGTTTTCAAACGAATCACCACAGGCCAGATCCTGGCTTTCGCCGAACCCGGCCAAACCCGTTATCGCCGGGACGGGCTAGCCGACGGCACACAGGATGTCTTCGATTCTCAAGCTTGGTCGCCCACCTTGGAAATCACATCAACCACTCTGTCCGGCCACCCGGTCAATCCTCTGGGCTATGTCAATCCCAAGCCCGTCTCCCTCCCCTCCGCGGAGTGGATCCAAATCCTCGCCCCGGGCGATCCCATGCTCGACATGCACATTCCGGAAGGCGGCGCCATGGAGTTCGAAGCCTGTGGAAAATCGATGCGGGAGGCACTGGTCTTCTTTGACACGCACTTTCCCGAAAAACCGGCCGCAAAAACCTTTTTCTGCAAAACATGGTTCTTCGATTGGCAGTTCCAGCAAATCCTTCCACCCACCTCCAACATCGTCCTGGTCCAGCGTGAATTCTATCGCTACCCGATCGTTTCCAATGAAAAGGAAGCCTTTCGCCGCATTTTTGGGGGAATGCCGGAAAATCTTCATGCCGCACCGCGCGACACCTCCTTGCGCCGTGCCGTGCTCGACTTCACGCTCGCTGGCAACCATCTCCGCTGTGCTGCGGGATTCCGTTTGGTTGATGCCCCAGCCTGGGGATGCGCGCCCTATCAAACCCAACCCGTCGACTTCAACAAATGATGATCAGAGCGTCCATACCCATCGCCCTGCAGATCGTCATCGATGATGTCGGCTGGTGGTGCGGCACCGACGACAACAAAACCGGGGGCCCCTTCAGGACAGGCTTCTGCAGGGAGCATGTTCCCGCCGATTATCAGGCCATCATCGATCTCGGGCGCCGCCTTCGTATGCGGCCTCAGGCGGCGATGATCCTTGCCGATTGGGACCGCACCAACCTCCTCAGGCGCTTGCCTTCGGCCACATGGATGGGAGCCGGGTGGGACAATCCCTTCAAATCCGATCCCCGGCTGGATGAGACCTCCGCGCTCCTGGCGGAAAACTCCCGGCACATCGAGTTGGCCTTGCACGGAGTGGGACACGAATTCTGGAGCGATGGGGTGCCCACGCGTGCGGAATGGCATGACCAGGCAGGCAAAATGCGGCCTCGCGATCAAGTGGAAGCCCATCTCGATGCCTTCATGGAAATCTGGAATCAAAACAGCTTGGGTTCCGATCCCTTCTCTTTTGTTCCCACCGCCTTTCTCCATCGGTTTGGCGACCCGGATGGATTGGCCCCAATACTTGCCCGGAGAGGCATCCGATACATCTCCAGCCCCTACGGCAGGAT
>JBJTGE010000089.1:0-3218 GCA_046093785.1 Spartobacteria bacterium | reverse complement strand
GGAGACGATGAAATTGCGGCGCATTTCGTATTCGCGCCGCATCTGGGCGACGCTGTGCTCGCCGCGATCGAGAGCTTCGATGGCGGCATCCTGGCCCATGATCGATGCGCACAGGATCGAGTATTGGTGGATTTTCATCATCGCCTCGATGAGCGGCGCAGGCGCGCAGGCGAAACCGATGCGCCAACCGGTCATGGCAAAAGCCTTGGAGAGACCATGGAGAAACACCGTGCGCTCTTTCATTCCGGGAAACACCGCGATGCTCGTGTGCTTGGCACCCTCGTAGGTGAGTTCGCTGTAAATCTCATCCGTGAGCAGGACCAGATTGTGCCGCACACAAACGGCGGCGATTTTCTCGAGTTCCGCAGGCTCCATCGTGGCACCGGTCGGATTCGTCGGAAAATTCAGCATGAGAGCGCGGGCGCGGGGCGTGATGGCCTTTTCCAAATCCTCGGCGCGCAGGGAAAATCCATCCTCCGCGCGCGTGCGGACGGGCACAGGAACGCCATGCGCCATCGTGATCGTGGGCGCGTAGGAGACATAGCACGGCTCGTGGTAGATCACTTCATCACCGGCATTCAACAAGGCGCGGAGCGCGAGATCAATCGCCTCGGAGACGCCCACGGAGACAAGAATCTCGGAGAGCGGTTCGTAGCGAATGGCGAAATGTTTGTTGATATAATCCGAAATACTCCGGCGCAGACGCGGCAGGCCGAGATTGGATGTGTAACCGGTGCGGCCCCGCTCCAGAGCGTAGATGGCCGCTTCGCGGATGTGCCACGGCGTGGCGAAATCCGGCTCGCCGATGCCCAGGGAGATGACATCATCCATCGACTGGACGATTTCAAAAAAGTCGCGAATTCCCGAGCGCGGAATGTCTCGAATGTGGTCTGCGATGGCGATGCTCACGGCGTGATGGAGAGACGCTCGGAACTCGCCTCAAAGGTGTGGAAGGTGCCGTTTTCCTTGTAGGTTTTCAGTCGGAAGTGCGTAGCGGTGGACTGCACCGCATCAATCGTGCTGAGCCGCTCGGCAACGAACGCGGCGGCGGCGCGGAGGTTCGGAGCCTCGACCAAAATGAGCAAATCATAGCCCCCGCTCACGAGGTAGCAGCTCTGCACCTCCGGGAACCGCGCAATGCGCGATGCGATGCGGTCGAAGCCGCCATCGCGTTCGGGAGTTATTTTCACCTCGATCACCGCCGTGACCTTTTCCGTGTCCCACTTTTCGCGGTTCAGCACAGGCTGGTAACCCAGAATAATGCCATCCGCCTCCAGCTTGGCTATGGCCGCCTCGACCTCGGCAGTGGTCATGTTGAGCAAACGCGCCATCTCATCGCGCGGCATGAGGGCGTTCTTCTGAAGCAGGTCGATTATGGCATCCATGTGTGGACCTATCATGAAAACCGCCCAGCCCGTTTGCAAGCGCGCGTTGGCGCGAAGCGCGAGGGGGGAGAAGTTTTAAGTTTTATGACTCAAGTTTTAAGTGCGCGCTGCAGCGCGAAGAGAGGGGCGCGACCGTCTCGGTTGCGCAGGCGCAGAAGGAGGTTGCTCACTGGTAAAGTTGCCACGCGAGTGTCTCTCACAGGCGAGACGCCTGTGCTCCCTTCTTTAACGCCGCGCCGTCGGAGTCCCAAGTTTCAGGCGCGAAGACGCCGTTTCTTTGTTCAAAGGCGGCTCCCGCCAAGAAAGTCGGACGGCGACGGCGCGCCAGCACCCATCGAAACCCAACTGGAGGGCGATGCTCCGCCAGCGCCCATTTTTGCGGCGCGGCCGCCCCCATAAACAAAACGGGCGGACCGTTTCCAGCCCGCCCGCGAAATCGCCAATCGATCAAAAAATCACGCAACCGCCTCTGCGGCCTTGCGGCGCTTCAGGAAAACAGACCCGCCGTTCCAAGCCACGCGGAATCCCTTGGCCAGATAGGCGCAACCGCCAAGGCCCGGAGGGATCGCCAGAATCCAAAGAATCGGAACAAATCTACTTTTCATCAGGCACACAGACCACAGGCAACCCGACCGCTTTGCAAAGTTTGAACTGACGCAGATCGCCAGTGACAACCAAGTCGGCCCCGCAGGCCTCGGCGGCGGCGACATGGAGAATGTCCAGCGTTCGGCAGAGAAGTTTTTCAGTATGCAGGCGGGCAAGGTGGGCGGCGCGCAACCAAACAGGCGGCCAATCCACAGCAGCAGGGGTCAAAACCCCGGCGCGAAGATCGGAGTCCAAATGCTCGCGCGCCATGGCTCCTGCGATCGACGAAATAGCGTTGCGCCCAACCGCCGCGTGAATCGCATTCCGCAGTTCGGTTTCCTGGAGCTGATTCAAGGGAATCGAGGAGGCGGCACGCGCTTTCCGCTGAACAAATTCACTGCCGGGCTCCACGATGTAGAGTTTCACCAGCGCACCCGTGTCGAAATACACCTTGGACATGGCGTGGTGAAATCAGTCGCGGTCCGCGTAAATCGAATCCGCCACCGGGGGGGAGCTTTGATTCACGGCCCCGGCTGCACGGGCCCTCGCCAACCAATCCGGTTTCGGGATCGCGGCCTCAACCGGAAAAATCAACGCCACGGCCGCTCCATGGGAGGTCCACTGCAAGGTTTTGCCGGCCACAAGAAGTTTCCGGATTTCCTTCGTCCGGTGGGCAAGGTCGCGGGAAGTCACAATGTGCATGTGACACAAATCTGTTAGACAATTGAGTTTTGTCAACTGTCCTTTCTTGAAGTTCACCGACTCGCTCAAGACGGGTAATGGGAGGTCCAAAATGGTAAGTGGCGCGCCCCCGCCCCGGGTGCCGTCGGTTGCGCCCGAGGGCGGGCACGCTTCTTGCCCAAAAAAGCTGATCTCAGAGGCGGCGTTGCCGCGAAAATCGGACGGCGACGGCCTCAGGCGCGTGGCCTACGCCTAGGAGAGCGCGCCAATCTTCACGCCGTAATCCTGAAGGCGGATCCCTACCTTGGGGCAACCAGCGCGCTCGGCGAGCGGTGCGGCTGCACCCTCGTGAATTTTTGGTAGGGACGCCGCGCCGTCGGGGTCCCAAGTTTCAGGCGCGAAGACGCCGTTTCTTTGTTCAAAGGCGGCTCCCGCCAAGAAAGTCGGACGGCGACGGCCTCCGGCTCGTGGCCTACGCCTCGGAGTGCGCGCCCATCTTCACGCCGTATTCGTGATGGCGGTTCCCTCCCTTGGGGAACGAGCGAGCTGCCGCGCGGCGTGCGGGGC
>JBJTGE010000088.1:0-6670 GCA_046093785.1 Spartobacteria bacterium | reverse complement strand
AAGAAGTGAGCGGTGAAAACTTTTTGATACCTCACATATGCTCAAGCCACTCGTCTTTTTGTTTTTCTTTTTCGCGGCATTTTTCGTTCCCGCATGGCCACTCTTGCTGCTTGTAGGGATTCTCTATTTGGTCGCGTGGCTCGCGCCAAAGGGTGGCGGATCGGATGATCGCGGGGGAGGAGATGCCCCTGTAGAGCCCTATCCCACCTCACCCGGAGGACGGTGGAAAAATTTCACGCGAACCACACGACGAGCAACCAAACCGTTTCACCAAGCATCCCCCCGATTCAAATAAAGTCTATGAACGACACCTCCACACAAAACCAGCCGGCCGTTTCAAAAATCCGAATCGAATATGAAGATGGATCCCACGATGTGATGGAACTCTTGGATGCCGAGCAGGGGCTCTACAACTGGGACCGCAAGCGCCCAACGGGCAAAAACACGCGAGGAGGTCTCTACACGGCCAACCGCATCGCAGCCCAGCTCTTCAAGACCGGCCTCGAAGGCTGCTTGGCAGAGGACCAGTTTCTATTCCAAAAGCAGGCCTCTCTCCTTAACTCCTACATTAAGGATTGATGTCCATTAACACCAAAAGCCCGTAGCTTTCGGGTTACTCCATCCAGTTCAGAAAATTGAAATTCGCTGAAACCATCGCCACCACGACGAATGCGGCGGTCAGAATGCCCCCGGCGACTGCCACGGCGGCTGAAACGAGAATGACTCGGATGAGTGGGTCTTGTGGATCGGAAACTTGTTCAGACATGGCGCGAGTCAAATAGAGGCGGGGGATTTTGTCAAATTCACTCGTGCCTCAGTGCCTTCACCGGGTCGAGGCGGGCGGCGAACCATGCGGGGATGAGGGCGGCCACGGAGCAGATGGCAAAGGCGCTCACGCAGATGAGCACGACATCCGAGGGCACGATCTCGGCGGGGATTTCGCTGAATTGGTAAACCGAGGCGGGGAAGATTTCGATGTTCAACGCGGATGACAGGAAGCGGCTGACCTCGTTTCGGTATTGGACCATTGCGATTCCCATGGCGAGTCCCGTGAGGGTTCCAAAAACGCCCACGACCATTCCTTGGGCGACGAAGACTCCGATGATCTGGTGCGTCTGTGCGCCGAGGGCCTTCATGACGCCGATCTCGCGGGTTTTTTGAACGGTCACTGTGATGAGTGTGTTCATGATTCCGAAGGCGGCGACGAGGATGATGAACATGAGAAGGAAGAACATGACATTTCGTTCCATGCGGATGGCGTCGAAGATTTGCTTGTTCATGTCGATCCAGCTCATCGCGAACTGCGGCGGTGGCATGGCGGTGTTCAGTTCGTCGCGCACCGAGTTGGCGAGGTAGGGGTCGCTGGTGGCCAGCGCAAGGCCGTGGGCTCCGCCACCGAGGTTGTAGAGCTCCTGCCCGATGTGGAGCGGCACGAGAAGGAATTCGCTGTCGTAAAGATAGCGTCCGCTCTCGAAGATGCCGGCCACCTCGAGTTCGGTCGGCAGGATCATTTGTTTCAAAGCGGAGACATCGGTGGATTTGTCGCCCGAGCGCTGGAGGCGGTCGAGTTCCTCGAGGATCTGGTTGAAATTGCCGGGAGAGAAAACCGTCACATTCTCTCCGATGCCCACGCCGAGTTCGCGGGCGAGTTCCGAGCCGATCACGGTCTTGCTGCCATCCAGGTCGTATTTTCCATCTACGATAAAATCCGCGACATTCACAACCTTGCGCTCGAGTTCGGCATCGACGCCCCGGATTTTTGGAGCGAGGCGGCGGTTTTGATATTCCACGATGACCGGGCCTTGAACGAATGGTGCGGCCGCTTTGACATGAGGGTTTTTCATCGCCTGCTCCGCTGTGGCCTCCCAGTTTTCCAAAACCCCGCCGTTGCTCACGATGACATGGGCATCAAAGCCGATGACCTTGCGGCGGAGTTCCTGCTCGAAGCCGGTCATTACCGAGATGACCAAAATCAAAACCATGATCCCGAGCGTGACTCCAAGGATCGAAACCAGGGTGATGATTGAAAGAAAGGTGCGCTTGGGCTTGAGGTAGCGCAGGGCGAGAAAAAGGCTGAAACTTTTCGGCATGGGTCGGGTAATACGATTACGCGGGAGTCGCGCCGAGCGCATCTCTTGTTTTAGCCGGGATGGGCGCTGGAGCGTGGAGCGCAGGGTCGATGTGGCAGAGCGTGGCCTTGCCGCCAAAGCATGCAGTGCCATCCGCTTTCGTGGCCGCGAATGAAAATCCGAGCGATGAGGTGCCGATTTTATCCATGCTCAAAGCGACCGTGATTTCATCCTGGAAGCGGCACCCTGCCGAGTAGTCGGCATGAATGGAAACGACAGGCCAAGCGGTTGCCGCATCCAGAATGGGCACGCCTCGGATTTGAAAAAAATCGTGAATGGCCTCTTCGACGATGGCCAACAGGCGTGAGAAGTGGGCGACTCCGGCGGCATCGGTATCGGCAAAGCGGATGTTACGCCGGTAAACATGTGTGGCAGGGGCTGGCATGACCGAAATTCTCTACCTGCTTTCATCCGGCAGGGAAAGGAAACCACAACACAATGGAGCTGCGATGCGTAATGAATGACGCCGCCAATGTTGCCGCCGGGAGTTAATTCCCCTATCGCATCCCTTGCCGGTCTTTGGAAGAATGCCCGCACTCTATGGTTTTTCATCACAGCTCGATCCTTCGCGCCGGAACGCGTCCCGACCTGCGCGGACTCGTGGGCGGGGCGAGGGTCTCCTTCTCCGGAATCCGCCGCTTCGAGTGGGATCTTGAGGATTTGGGGGGATTCTCGCCGCTGTGGCTGGATGCCGCCGCGATTTATCCCAAGGTCTTCTGGAGATCGCGCTCCGGTGCGGCACAAACGCTGGCGGTGGGGGAATTGCGGGGCGGCGGATTGAGGGATTTGCTCCCTCTCCTTGATGACGCCGACGAGGGCGTGCGACTTTTCGGCGGTGAGCGCTTTGCCGCTGCGACCGAGGCCTCGGGCGGTTGGAGGGGATTTCCCGGGCGCTACTTTTTTATTCCGAGGGCCGAGATCATCCATGCCGGCGGTCGCACCGTGCTTGCGGTGAATCTGGCCGGAGGGGATGACGGGGTGGATGCGTTGGAGGATTGGGTTGCGGCGCTCGGCGAGTGCCCGCCGCCGCACCAGCCTGCCGTGCTCACGCGCTGGGACATTCCGAATTTTACCCAATGGTCAACGGCGGTGGAGGCCGCGCTTGCGGACTTCGCTTCGGGGCCGTTGCGCAAAGTTGTTCTGGCAAGGCGTTCCACACTCGATCTGGTGGAAAAGGTATCACCCCATGTGTTGCTTGCGGTGCTCATGGGGGCCGCTCCCGCTTGTTTTCACTTTTCTTTTCAGCCCACCTCCGAGGCCGGAGCCTTTCTTGGAGCCAGTCCGGAGTTGCTCTACCGCCGCATCGGGTCGCGTCTTGAGAGCGAGGCCGTCGCGGGAACCCGTCCGCGCAGCCTGGATGCCGCCGAGGATGAAAGGCTGGAATCCCAGCTCTTGAAATTTTCCAAGGAACAATTGGAACACCGCCTTGTTGTGGAGGCCCTGGAGCAAACCTTCCGCAGCCTCTGTGTCGATTACGCCTGCGACGAGAAACCCGGCGTGCTGAAGCTCTCCAGGGTGCAACATCTCCGCACCGCTGTCTCCGGGACGCTGCGCGGGGCGGTGGATGACGCCGCGATCCTCGAAGCTTTTCATCCGACGCCCGCCACATGTGGAGCGCCCGTCGCCGAGGCACTGCGTTTTATTTCGGAAAACGAGAAGTTCGACAGGGGCTGGTATGCCGGTCCGTTCGGATGCGTATCGAAAGACTCCGCTGAATTCGCCGTCGCAATCCGCTCGATGCTGGCCAAAGGATCGCAAGTCGAGGTTTTCGCAGGGGCAGGGATCGTCGAGGGGTCGGATCCGGAGCGGGAGTGGTTCGAACTCGAGGATAAAATCTCGGGCGTCTTGAATGTGCTTTCGGCATGAGTGGTTCGTTGTCCAACCGTGCTTGGGGGCAGGCGCTTGTGGATGGGCTTTGCCAACTGGGAGCGGATCGTTTCTTTCTCAGCCCCGGAGCGCGGAGCGCCCCGTTGGTCGCTGCTTTGACTGAACGCCATGTGACCACCCATTACGACGAACGCGGCATGGCCTTTGCCGCTCTCGGTTGGTCCATGGCAACCGGACGCCCCGCTGTGTGCGTGACCACGAGCGGTTCCGCCGTGGCAAACCTCCTTCCCGCCTGTGTCGAAGCCTTTCACTCGAATGTTCCGCTGATTTTTCTGACAGCCGACCGTCCACCGGAACTGCGTGGCAGCGGGGCGAATCAAACGATTCAACAGCCCGGCCTCTTCGGTGGCTTTGTGAGGTATGCGGTGGATTTGCCATGTGCGCAGGATGAAGGGGCTGTTTCCCGGTTCGCCGCGATCCTTTCCGAGGCTGTCGGGATGGCCACGGGATCACAACCGGGGCCGGTGCATTTGAATGTTCCGATTCGCGAGCCTTTGCTCGAGGACTCTGCGCCCAACCCGATCCATGAATGGGACGGCGTCATTTCTCGAACCGAGGAGGCTTTCGAATGGCCATCAGGCTTCGATTTTCACAGGTTCGCCGACGGTCGCGGCGTGGTCGTGATCGGTCGATTGCCTGTCGGGGAGCAGGGCCGCGTGGATGCCATTTTGGATTTGGCGAAAAAACTGGGCTGGCCGGTCATGGCGGATGCGGCTTCGGGTGCCCGTCTGCGGCCTGGGGTGATTCGCCACGCGGATTGGATTCTCCAGCGCCACGATGTGCCCGCGCCGGAGCGGGTGCTGCATGTCGGTGGCGCGCTTGTTTCAAAGCGCTTCGGGAAATGGTTGTCGGCATGTCGTGGAGTCGACTGCCTGCAGGTGCGGATGTTTCCCGAGCGGCTTGATCCTTGGAATCAGAGTCCCGTTTTCTTCCGGGCCGGGATTCAGCCGTTTTGTGAATCGGTGAATTCTCTGGCTCTGCCGATGGCCGCCGACACTTGGATCGAATCCTGGCGCAGGGCGGATGTGGCCGTTGCTGGCGCAATCGAGGCGGAAATGTCTCAAGAGGACGCCATCAGTGAACCGGCGATTCTTCGCGCTTTGGGCGATGTTGCTTCCGTGACAAGTTGGCCGGTGTTCCTTGGAAATTCCATGCCGATCCGGGATTTTGATTCTTGTGTGGCGGCTGTTTCGAAGGATGTGGTCCATGTTTTTGCCAACCGGGGAGCGAGTGGGATTGATGGGAATATTGCCACTGTGTCTGGTCTGGCGATGGGCTCCGCGTCTCCTCTCCTGGCCGTCATGGGTGACCTCGCCGCGCTGCACGATTTGAATTCCCTTCCGCTCCTGCAGGGATTGCCCGTCACGCTGGTGGTCATCAATAATGGCGGTGGCGGCATTTTCCGTTTTCTGCCGATCGATGTGGAGGAGCGTTTGCTGGAAACCCCCCATGCGTGGGAATTTCGCGGAGCCGCGCAGCAATTCGGAATGGAATATCATCAGGTGGCCTCGCTCTCTGAACTTCGCGCATTGCTCGCAGAGCGCCATGCCGCGCCGCGAATTCTCGAGTGCCGCACAGACCGCGCGGAAAACCACGCGCTGCACCTTCGAATCGCTGAGGCTTGCAGGGCGCTCCCTTTGTCATGGGTCTGAAATTTCATACCCGTGGCACTGGTGGGCGCGTCTTGCTCTGCTTGCACGGGTTTTTAGGCGAGGCGAGTGATTGGGAAAAATTTGCAGAATCATTCCTCGCACACTCGCCGGAATGGCAGGTCGTTCTGATCGACCTGCCGGGCCATTTCGACGAGGAGCTCGGCTGGATTTGTCCGACGGCGGCTGAGTTTTCCCAATCCCTGCGTGACTTGGTGGCTGCCCAGGGGTGGGGGGCAGCGGCGGTTGCTGGATACTCTCTGGGCGGGCGTCTGGGGCTGCAAGCGGCTCTTTCTTTTCCTGAGGTGTTTCCCGTTTTTATAGGAATCTCGACCACGGCTGGAATAGAGCATGAAGCCGAACGCGCCCGCCGGGTGGAAGCCGATTCGGCCCTCGCGGCACGGCTTCGCTCGGGTGGAGATTTTGCGGGGTTTTTGCGCGAGTGGTGGCATCAACCGGTCTTTGCTTCGCCAGCGCGTGAGGGTGTCGATGTGGGAGCGTTTCTGGCTTCCCGATTGCGGCGTGATCCTTTGCGCATGGCGTCGTGTCTTGAGACCTGGAGCGTAGGCAGGCTTCCCTCGCAATGGTCTGCTTTGCTGAATTACTCCGGACGCGCCCTCCTGCTCAGTGGAGAGGCTGATGGAAAATTCACTTCCGCCTCCATGCGCATGCAGGCTGCCTTTCGAAAAGCGCAGCATCACAGCATAGCCAGTGCAGGGCACCAGCTCCTCGCAGAAAAGCCTGAAGAAGTCGCGCAAGCCGTTGCTGGTTTTCTCAACCAACGCGAGTGACCCCGCGCGGCAGCGCGATTGTTTGCCAGCGTAGGGTCGGCGCGCTCTCCGAGGCGTAGGCTACGAGCCGGAGGCCGTCGCTGACCCATTTGCGCGGCAAGGCCGCTTTGCATCCAGCAGAGACGCCGCTTCGCGGCTGAAGTTTGGGGCATGCGAGACGATGCCCCTCCCGGATTCACGACTCGCGGCCTCACACTGCAATCGTGTGGGGCAG
>JBJTGE010000087.1:0-6452 GCA_046093785.1 Spartobacteria bacterium | reverse complement strand
GTGTCGGACTTATCTTCCCAGGAACGAAACCAGGCCTTGTCCAGCCTGCCAAGTGGACTGATGGGCCACTTCGCCCTCGGATGGTCCCTCTGCTCACCGACGAAGTCGCCGCCCTCTCCGCCAAGGTGGATGGCCACCTCAAGAAAATAGGAGCGGCTCTATGACGACACCAGCTCTCGCACTCCCCTCTGATTACGGCGAATGGCTCGCCAGCCTGAAAGCCCGCATCCGTAGTGCGAGGCAGCGCGCACTTCTTGCTGCCAACTCCGAACAAACCCGCCTCTACCACGACATCGGGTGCGACATTCTCGAACGCCAGAGCCGCCAAGGCTGGGGTGCCAAGGTCATTGACCGGCTTTCCTCCGACCTCCGCGCCGCCTTTCCCGACATGAAGGGACTTTCGACGCGCAACCTCAAATACATGAAGTTCTTCGCAGAACACTGCCCAAATCCCGAGCGTCCCAATTGGGCAGCTCTTGCACACAAGGCAGGGTTGGCGCGCCGCCGCTGACCCATTTTCGCAGCAAAGCTGCCTTTGCATCAAAGGGAGACGCCGCTTCTCTCCGACCCGTAGGTCTACGAGCCAGAGGGCGGCTGAATCTTGGGACGCCGGCGGCGCGGCATCCCTACGCTGGATTGCGAATCGCGCTGCCGCGCGGGGCGAAATCATCTTCGGCGAAAGAGGGGAGCACAGTCGTCTCGACTGTGTGAGGCACTCGCTGCGCTACCTCATCGATTTCCAAACCATGCCTTGCGCCTGCACGCCCGAGACGGTCATGCTCCCATGAGACGCCGCCCCGCAGCTGAATCTTGGGACGCCGACGGCGCGGCATCCCTGCACTGTATTGCGAATCGCGGGATTGGAGAAAACCAAGGGTTCATTTTCTCCCGGACAACATTTCCTTTCATTTTGCGTCAGGATTTTGGAATAGCTCGTCGTTAGGGTGTTACCAAAGTATTTTTGCGGAATATTTAGCGAAATTCGGGTCAATTGTAACAATAGAACAATCTTCAGAAAGGGCTTGGGCAATCATGATCCTGTCAAAGGGATCCGTATGGTGCTTTGGCATAGTCATTAAATATTCAAAATGAGAAAAATGCAATGCGAGAATATGAAATCCATTTGCACTCACTACTCCGGGGAAAAGGGATGAAAAGTCTGTTTTTAAAGTCAGCTTGCCGATTGAAATCTTTATCGCCATTTCCCATGGGACAGCTGGACTAATAAATTTTTCGATGGCATCATCTTGCATTGCTTTGCGAGCTTTATCTGAAAGGTTGGTATTACCCTCGCAGAACCAGATAAGCGCATGCGTATCAATGAGAATTCTCACCTCAGCCGATATATTCTTTGAAATCCTCGATAGGATCATCAAATCCCGGGAGTGTGGTGATTTTACCGCGCAAACACCCAAAACCTTTCAACTTGGACTCGTTTTCAAGGGGAGTGGGTTTGATGGGTTCCAACTGTGCGCTAACGCGGACGCGGTAATTGAGCCAATCTGAAGGCAAAGGCAGATGCAAGGTTCCATCAGCCTGCGGGTCAAGTATAGCGGTGAAAGAACTCATAGCAGAAAAATATCATAATGTGTTTAAAAAGAAAGCAAGAATGCTTTCTTAGCGAAGGGGAATTTTATCCACAGATTTTTAAAGACGGGACTTGAGAGGCATTTTCACCAACTTTAGGGAAATGGCGGTAGCAAACTGGAGGTGTGCAAAAGCTTCCGTTGGCATCAATGATTTCGATGGGCCGAGGACCTCGGCGTTCCTTCTGCAATGAATCTGGCAGTCACGGACAGTCGCTGGAATTCGGCGCTCCGTTGGAGGAGTGCCATTACGGCTGTGTATTCAATTCCGTGGGCGCACACCCTGCGGAATCAAATCCTCTCAAACTGCGAGATCCTGCGGAAGAGGTCGTAGCGGGAGTCGATCTGCGAGGTGTCGACGGTTTTCAGGCGCTCGAGGCTGAAGGCTTCGACATTGTAGCTCGCGAGAACACTGCCATAGACGACGGCTTTTTTCAGATGCTCGAAGGTCACTCCGCCATCCTTCACATTCGCGGCGAGGTAGCCTGCGAGGCCTCCGGCAAAGGAATCTCCGGCACCGGTCGGGTCATGGATGTCTTCCAGCGGGTAGGCTGGGCAGCTGAAGAATTCGGCTTCGGGGCCGAAGAGGAGGCAGCCGTGCTCGCCTTTTTTGATGGCGACATATTGCGGGCCCATGGCGCGGATTTTTTTACCGGCTTTGATGAGGCTGGTCTCGGAAGTGAACTGGCGGGCCTCGCTGTCATTCAGGATGAGCATGTCCACGCGGGCGATGAGTTTTTCGAGGGATTCTTTGGCGATGTTGATCCAGAGATCCATCGTGTCCGCGATCACAAAACGGGGCTGGCTGACCTGATTCAGAACATGGTGCTGAAGATCGGGGGCGATATTTGCCAGAAGGACGATCGGCGTCGAGTGGTAGCCATCGGGAAGGGTGGGTGTGAAATGCTCAAATACATTCAGCGCGACGGAGCGCGTCTCGCGGGTGTTCATGTCCCACATGTATTCGCCGGACCAACGGAAGGTCTCGCCGGGCACGATCTGGAGACCGGTCAAGTCGATGCCACGCTTGCGGAAGAGTTCGATATGTTCCTTGGGGAAATCCTCTCCCACAATCCCGACGAGGTTCACCGGGCTGAAATTCGATGCGGAAACCGCCCCATACGAAGCCGAGCCGCCAAGCAGGTCTTTATGCTCGGCGAGTTGTGTTTTGATGTCATCCAGCGCGATAGAACCAACAATAAGAACGGACATAGGCGCGGCAGAATGCGGATTCCCAGCCTGCTGTGCGAGAAAAAATATGGAATAAAAAATCGCACGATTTATCCAAAATTACCCGATCCGTTGGAATTCCTGATCTGATGGAAAATCTGCTGAAGCCACGGGCGGGGCGCGGTTGGCAAAGAACTCATAGCAAAGTCCGATTTCGTTCGGGCACTTGGAAAGTGGCGCGGGAGCGCCCGGTCTCGGGGAGCGCGGTCGCCCCGGCCGCCGTCGGGTGCGCCCCGCGCCCGACATGGAGAGTTTCGAGCGGCCCATGGCCGGACTTTTTCCAACCACCCCGCAAGGGCGCGAGGCGGTGCGCCCGAGTGCCTCCGGCTCGTAGAGACTACGGATCGGAGAGCGGACGCGGTCCCCGGGACCTGCGCGCGAAGTCTGCCGCTCTTCTTACAGAGTCCAAAAGCTATCGGTGGTATCAATCAGTGTCTCCTGCGGCGAGGTGCTTCTCCGCTGCGCGGCGGCTGAATTTCCAGAAGACGAGCGGGCGGACGGGCCCTTTGGTTACATCAGATCGAATAGGGAACGATTTTCAGGCCGGGGATTTTTTGGAAATGCTTGGGGTTTCTGGTGAGGAGGGGAGCGGGTCTGGTGAGGGCGTGGGCGGCGATCCAGAGGTCGGGATAATCAACGGGTTTGCCTTTTTTGGCTAAGGCCACCCACAGGTCGCAGTAGGCGTCGATGACGGATTGGCCGAGCGGGACGAGGAGAAACCCGGCGAGAAAGCGGGAGATTTCGTCACGGGTAATTCCCTGGTGCAGGGCTCCGCGTGTGAATTCGGCTTGGACGATCCATGGGACGGCGAGGGAGTGGTCGCCGGCTTTTTCGACGAGGTCTTGGATGCGGGGGCGCTTTTTGCGGAAGCGCCAGACATCGATGAGCACGGTCGTGTCGGCAATCAGCTCCATGCGGGCGGTAGCGGGGTGCGGGTGGCGTTCACGGATTGTTCGAGGGCGGCGAAGTCTTTATCGGGCAGGTCGGGAAGGGATTCGGCGGCGGCGAGGGCAAAGGCGATCGTGCCTTTGGCAGGAACCATGCGCTCGACGACCTCGGAAAAGGTGCAGCCGTCCTTCCAACTGTGGAGCCGCTGGTAGGCCGACTCGGTGAGGGAGATGGTTTTCATGGTGGCTATGTGACACGAAACACAGGCTGTGTCAAATAGGGGTGGTGCTAATAGACTATTGGCTTGCCAAAAATTGGAAGGGGCCTTGTTTCTCTATTCGCCCAGTCGAACCCGTTTGGTTTTGGGTGGCTTTGCCGGAGGGTTTTATCGAGAGGTGTGCGGGGAATTTATGTTCAAGGCATATCCGGGAGCAAAAGTTCATCGATATTGGCTGAAGCGATGTCCTCTTCAAGCAGGACAAGGTGTTTTTGCAGTGCCGAGCGAAAAGCCGGGTTGGCCGGGCTTGCGTTTCTTCCAATCGGGTCGTTTTTATCACGGTAGAACAGCAGGAACAGGTCGCCATCCCCCACAGCCAGTAGATAGATGACCCGTTTGGGGCCGCTTGGCGATGTGCCGTAGGCTTTGATGAGTTGTGTTCCCGGCGGAAGACCTTTTCCCGCGATGCGAACACCCAAGGCAATGCGTGCGGTTCTGGCAATGACGGATAGATCCTCTTGGGAGACCGCGCGGCCAAATTCTTGTTTTCGAATTTTCGCGGAAAGAAAAACCCTCATGCCGATGGGCGGATTTTCCGCCAGGCTTCGCCGATCGCATCCATTTTGGTCTGGATGGCCGCATCCACGGGAATGACCTCGGCAGCGGGTTCGGCTTCCAATGCGAACGGGATTCGGCGGGTTTGCGCAACCTTCGAAAGATAAACGCGGATCGCGGTCGGCAAATCCAACCCCATGGAATCAAGGACGGCCGATACCTCGTCCCGAAGCTGGATAGGAACGCGAATTTGAATGGTTGTTGTGGTGTTTGTCATGGTTTCAACATGACTTTCATTACAAAAACCTCAATTGGTTTTTTCTGCGGCGAGGTGCCGTTCCGCTGCGCTGGAGTTGATTTTTTTCGATGGATTCGGCTCAAAGGCGGTTGCCAACCGCCTGCTCGGGCTGATCAAGCCTCTTCTCCCGAAATAGGGTTGTTGAGAGCAACCCCTTCTTGCGCCCGACCTCCATGAAGCCATTCCTCTCGTAGAGGCGCTGTGCAGCTGCCTCATTTGGGTCGGTTGAAGTATAAAGCCGGATCAGTGCGAAACCAGCGCCACGGGCCCGAACCACCGTGTGTTCAATCAAAGCCTGGCCTACACCGCATCCCCTTGCTTTGGGATCTACACAAAACCAACCCAACCAGACTGCGTGGTCGGGGTCTCTCCTGTAGCGATACAACCCCGTGGTGCCGAGCACCAGACCTGCATCATCCACAAACACATCAAACGCCACCTTGTCTTTGACGCCGCCAAGGAACATCAACAATCGGCCAGCGATACTCTGCGGCCGCCTGATGGCGACGAAGCTGAAGTGCTCCAGCGGTGTCATAGATCGAAACACAGATCGAACAAGGGATGGCCTCCAAAGGCATGGGCACCTGCGCCCGAAAACTCATCTCCGCCATCTCCACGATCAAAAGCATGGATGTCCTGCTACCGGTCGAACGCAGCCAAGCCCGCCACACCCTGCGCCTCCGAGTGGTGGCCAAGCCGGAAAAAGAAGTCGCCCAACTCCTCGCCCATCTCGGCCTCCAAATCCCCCGCCAATCCAAAATGGTCAATATGTAGTGCCGAAAACGGAGTGAAAAACCGCACAACCCATTCAAAAACACCCAAACTACTTTTGGAACTGCGGAACTTGGGTTAATGCTTTTTCATGTGAAGTGCGATACAGTTTCCCTCTGAGTCTTCGAACTCTGCGACATAGCCATATTCTCCCGTGTCGGTCTTAGGATATAGGAGTTTTCCGCCAGCACCGATCGCTCTCTCCATCGTTGCATCGATGTCAGATGTAGAAAAGTAGACGCGAGCTCCCAATAGAGATGGTTTGTAACTATCTCCTTTTGCAAGAGCACCGGTCGCACCCTCGGCGTCGCGCTGGTAAGGGAACAGAGCCATTTCGTTACCATCTATGCTCTGCCTCTCTAGGTTGACATCGAATGTCCTTGAATAAAACGTAATGGCTCTATCCATGTCTTGCACCGGAATCTCGAAATAGAATACTGGGTTGCTCATGTCTGGTTTGTTGTGAAAAGAAGCACAGCCTGTCAACAGGACAAACAGGCAGAATGATAAGAACGCGTGCGAGGTAGTTATATTATTTTGTTGCCAAACGTTTTTTGTCACAAAAATTGTAACTAATCAGGTAGCCCACTGCAACCATTTTTTTCTCAAAAAAATCTCACATTTTCGACTGGACTCATTTTGAGAAAGCCCGTATTTTGCATCCATGGAAAGCGTCATGGTCATGCAAGGAAGGCAACTCAAGGCTTCGGATATCGAAGGAATTCGCAGACTCCTCCAAGCGCATCCCGAGTGGAACCGCACACGGTTGAGCCGCGAGTTGTGTGCGCTTTGGGATTGGCGCAACGCAGTGGGCCGGCCCAAAGACATGGCCGCGCGCACGCTCCTGCTCAAGCTCGAGCGGGCCGGCCACATCGCGTTGCCGCCACGGCGGATTCCTCCGCCCAAT
>JBJTGE010000086.1:0-2631 GCA_046093785.1 Spartobacteria bacterium | reverse complement strand
TTCGCTTCCGCTCTCGCCTGCGCGTGTGGCATCAGGCGCCGCACGATCGTTGCGAATCAACAACCCTGCTCCTATGGAAATGTTGATTCATCAAAAGGTGCCCAATGCTTAATTAAAGAAATCGAAGCCCTACTTGACCATAGAAGTTAGCTGCTTCTCAATAGACTAACCGATGCCTCCAAGCCTAATATCCACCAGCGCCAAAGCCATGCTTTTCCAAATCCTCGGGAAAGCTTCGCGAAAGCACCGATATGTCTCGCTGGCTTGGGTGCGGGCGCGGATACCTGAGATTTCGCCGAACACCCTGCGTGGCTACCTCTCGGAGGCCATGGCTATCGGTGAAATCCGCTCTGCAGGGCGTGGATGGTATTCGCCCATCGCCGAACCGGCGGAAATCGACCCCGAGCCTGTTGCCGCCTTGGGCAAACTCCTTGCGAAGCGTTTCCCGCTCCTGCCACATGCCTTGTGGTCAACAGCCCAGATCAATCCTTGGCTGGAACACACGCTGGGCAAGGAAACACTTTTCGTGAATCTGCCAAGCGAGGCGGTGGCCGATGTGGCAGCGTTTTTGCGGCAGAGCGGCTGGACTGTGGTGCTAAATCCCACAAAGAAAAGCGGAGCGAATTTCGTTCCCGGTGACAAACAGGTCGTGCTGCGCGGTGTGCGGCGCGAGGTGGGTGAGATGACGCCTGAGCGCCTGCTCATCGAACTGCTGCTGGAAAACCGGAGGCTGGGAATTTTGGATGAAGCAGAGCGTCAGGCAGCCAGCCGCAGGTGGATTGAATCCCGGCGGTTTGATCTGACATTTTTGGCTGATCAACTTCGCAAAAGCGGGCTTCGCTTATCGGCCCTCATTGGCGGGAGACTTCAACCTACTATCTCGGAAAAATGATGAAATTCCGAGATAGCAGGTTCCTGATCGCGCAAAATTCTGAAAAGAATGAATTAACATTTTCAATAACCTATTATCAGAGAAAAACACAAAAATTCTCTGTTTGTAGGTTAATTCTGTAGGAAAGAGCATGATTTCACCAGTCTGCTTTTCCAAGGAATGGCATTGTGCGCAAGCAAATGCACTGCAAGCAAGAGATGTCCGCAATCTCGAAAAGTGCGTGCTCGCCTTGGAATTGGTCGGGCGTTTGAAAAAAGCGGGGTTGGAGTTCATTTTCAAAGGGGGCACTTCCCTTCTGCTGCTCACCGATCAACCCCGGCGTTTGTCGATTGATGTGGACATCCTTTGTCTGGAATCGCAAGCGAAGTTGGAGGAGGTGCTGGACCGGGTGGTGGGTGCTTTGTCGGCTGGGAGCATCAGGAACATCGAGACCTCGAGGCACCGCCAACCCGACATTTCCGGGTGGTCTACGAATCGGCCTTCGACGGGGCGACCGGACAGGCGATCCAACTGGATGTGATCGTCGCAGATAGTCCCTATGCCTCTGTGGAATCACGCATCGTGCAGACGGGCTTTATTGAAGTGGATGACGAGGTTTCCGTTTTGCTCCCAAGCCCGTCGAGCCTTCTGGGAGACAAGATGGCCGCGTTCGCTCCATCGACCATTGGATTTCCCTATCAGCCTATGGTTGCTGCCACCGGCGAACCTTCCGAACAACGTCCGATCAAAGTGGTGAAGCACCTCTTCGACATCTCCGTGCTGGCTGGAATGGCGGGAAACATTGCGGAAACCCAAGCGACCTACCGTGCCGTGCATACCGAGCAAGTGAAATACCGAGCAAGTGAAATACCGGGCGTTGGATTGCGGGTTGGCCGAGGCGTTGACGGATACGCAAGATGCGGCCCACTGGGTGAGCCGAGTGGATGGACGCCCGCCGGAGGAAAACGAAAAGACCATTTTCTTCCGCAAGGGCATTCGCGCACTCGACAGCCATCTCTTCAGCGAGCCGTTCCAAATCGCACAGTCCCGGAATGCGGCTGGCATCGCCGCGCTGGTGGCATCCGCACTGAAGCTCGGTGCGAAAACCCTCGATCTGCCCGCATTTGTTGCCAGCGAACCCAACATCGAAGACCTGCGCTGGGCCAAGCTGGACGCGCCTTGGGAAAATCTCAACCGACTCAAACAAACCGATCCGCTGGCTTTTGCCTGCTGGATTAAGGCCCAGGCTCTTGAATCCTCAACCCGTTCATAATTTCCCCGTGCTCCTCTCCTTCGCACTCTGCCGCCAAGTGAATCGCACCATTTCCGATGCCCGCAAGTTCGCCGGAGTGGGTTTCTTGGGTTTTCGAAGCAATGCGAGAATGAGTTTATGCGTTCAGGGAGCGTCTGAAATTTTTCCTCTGCTGCGCCATGCGATGAGGGTGAGGGCTATCCAGCCCAAGGCGAAGGCGGTTGGCAGGGCGAGCAGGGCTTTTCCGAAAATGGCGTTTTCCGTGGCGAGGGGGGTGGTGGCGCGGATGTTTGACACGACGCTTGCAAAGCCGATGCCTGCGAGGGCGTAGCCGATGTTCAGAGCCATTCCGCGAAAACTCAAGACCGTGGCGCGCAGGGCGGAACCGGTCCATTGGTTGAGGTAGGTGGAGACGAAAAAGGACATCATTGGCATGGCGAGCCCGAAGGGGATGACCACCCAGACTCCCCAGACTGGGGTGGCGAGGCACAGACCGACGAGGCCGGAA
>JBJTGE010000085.1:0-13673 GCA_046093785.1 Spartobacteria bacterium | reverse complement strand
TGACAGCCAGACACCTTCCCGCGAAAACCAACCGAACAACGCTTGCCGCCTGCACGCCCGAGGCGGTCATGCTCCCCTCCGGAGCCGCTTTACGGTTGAAATTTGGGGCATGCGAGGACGATGCCCCTATTCACAACTTGTGCCCTGCGCAATCCCCATTTCCCCTAATCAAACCAAACCCAAACAACCCAATATGAAAAAACTGCCGAAAATCGCTAAATCCCACATTGCCGGAATCTCGTTTGCTTTCGCCATGGCTTCATTGCCCTGTCTGCTACACGCTCAAAGCGCAGGAGAAAATTTGTTGAAAAACGGAGGAGCGGAGTCGGGAGACAGTGCCGGTTGGATCGAGTTTCCATCGGTCTCCACTCAAGGAAAGGAAGGTTCAAATGCTTTTGTCTGCAAGCCAAGTGGCAGGGTTCTCTCTGAGGAATTAATTCCGATTGACCCAGAGCTCCGCTATGCGTTGTCAGCCTCCTTTAAGTCCGAAGGACAGGAGGCAAAGGTGTGTCTGGGCCTCGTGTGCTATGATGCGGATGAAAAGGAAATCCAGAGCGTGCATATAACGCCTGTTATTGGCACGGAAACCAAGTTGCGCGAGTCAGCCAGCAAGGGCGACACAGTCTTGAAAATCGAGAACGGTCAACTCTGGGTGTTCGATACAAACTGGACGCCCGATTTTGGTTTTGTTGCGTTCGATGTCGATGATTCCGGTGCCTACACCGACCTCCCCAATCGCAACCTCAGCGGTGCAGGATTTAAATCGATCCGCCAAGTGGGGGGGCAATGGGAGGTCGAACTTGCCAAGCCCTTGCCCGCGGATTTTGCAGCAGGCACCAAAGTGCGCCAGCACAGAGCGGAAGGCTTTGCCCTGTGGACTGACACCCCACAAGTCGGCAGTAGCTGGAAGGAAGTCAAAGGCCGCTTTTCTGGCTTGAGCGAGGGCGTGAGGCAGCCTGAAAAGTTTTGGCAAGGAACGAAGTTCGTCAAAGTTGCTATCACGGTTGATACCCCTGACTTAAAAGATTCCGTCCTTGTGGATGAAGTGGTCTTTACCCAAGTGGAGTAAGGCACTGAATGGATTTTTTCAGAATTGAAAATCCCCGTGACATAAAAACTAAAACCTCATGCCGTTCTTCTACATCCTATCACTCTTGGCGGCCTTGTCCCTGAGGCTGTCCGCTCAAGAGTCCACTCAAGTTCCAAGTCCACAAGTGCCCGCTTTGCCGCTGTTGCGCATGGGCGATCCCTCCCTCTGCGGCACGCCGGACAATGAAGCCTCGGTGGCGTTGTCGGAAATCGATTGCCCAACGGGTGGTAAGGCGATCCGGATGACCGTGCCGGTGGATTTTTCAACAGGGCAGGCGGGGCATCCGAAAGGTTGGCCGCGCGTGTCTTTTGGAAAATTGGTGGGGAGTGAGGAGGACTGGAGTGCGTGGGATAACTTGGAGTTTATGGTCATGGGTAAGGTGTCGCGACCGGATGTAACTCGCCTGGTTTTTACGCTCCTTATCGGGGCGCGTCCGAATCAGTTCATGCTCCCGATCAAATTGGATAAGCAAGGGGAATGGCAGCGGGTCACAGTTCCGGTCGCTGATATCAAGGCTAAAGGCGTTCCGGTGGACAAAATCCCGAAACTCACTCTGAGCATCGCGGAGTCGGACTATGCGGACAAGGACCTTGTCGAATTGTTGGTGGGCGGCTTCCGGTTGACCCGCACTCCTTTCGAGATTTCCTCTCTTATGATCTTGGACCCGGCACTGCCGCCAGGGGCGAAGAGTGTGAGGCTGGAGGTGAAGATCATCGGCTCGGAGGCGGAACTTCAGCGTGGCATTTCGCTGGCTCTGCGACAAAAGGATCAAGTTCTCCACCGCGAGGTGCCGCCATGGAAACGCGGAGCCCAAGTGTATGAGTTGGATCTCTCCAAACTCAATCTGCCTTCCGGTCACTATGAAGTAGCCGTTTTCCCGGAGGATCCCACACTGCAGAAGGTGGCAACCTTTAAAATCGTCGAGGGTCCTTGGAACCAACAATGATGCGCTGGTTTCTATCGGGTATAGTCTTGCCCTTGAGTATGGCGTCGGCTTTGGCGCAAGAGGTTGCGAGCTATCATTTGCCGGTCACTGCGAAACCGCCTGTGCTGGACGGCGACCTGAGTGATCCGTGCTGGAAGGATGCCTTGGTGGTGACCTCCTTCAGTCCGCTCAAGGGCGTGTCCATTCCTGAAGCCGACCGGGTGGAGACCCTCGCCTTGCTCACCGCCACCAAAACGCATATCTACCTCGCGGTGATCTGTCAGGAGCCTCTCATCGACAAGCTCCGCAAGGATGTCGTGAAGCATGATGGCATGGTGTGGAAGGATGACTGCGTGGAATTCTACCTTTCCACAGCGTCCCGCGAATCCGGTCGCTGCGTGCAGATCAGTTTCAACGCCAATGGAATTGTGAATGACACCTGTTATCCCGGGAAAGGATTGTCTCCGGATGAAGGATACCAGAGCGGCGCAGACTGCAAGGTGTGGATCGGCAAGCAGGAATGGGTCGCGGAAATGTCGATCCCGCTCGACCGCCTGCCAATCGAAAGCGCCAGCGGGCCGTGGGCGTTTCAAGTGACGCGCCATCGTCAAACCAAGCCCATGCTGATGACCTCGCTCAAGAGCAGCGTGAAGGGATTCAAGGAATTTGCGTTATTCGATGAGCTTCAGGGTATCGCGCAACTTGAAATTCCGTTCAGTCTGAAAAACATCTCTTTCTACTCGCCATTTTCCGCAGGAAAAAATTGTGCGGAAAATTTTTGCAGCTTCGAGGTGGATGGCGACCAGAGCAAGTTATCCTCGGTGGAATTGTCGGTGGATGACAAAACCCGTGCCCAAATCGCCATCGGGCCGCAGCAATCGGGTCGGATTCTTCTCCCATTTCAGTTCACGCCGAACGATGTCGGCAAAAAAATGAAGATCCGCGCATTCAGCGGTGGGAAAGCGGCGCAGGAATATGGAATGATCCTGCCTGCGCTGCCTGAAGAGGTGATTGGTGATCCTCTGCGGAACGCCCTCTATGTGGATCGCGATGGAGTTGAGCTGCAAGTGCGGGTGAATAAATCTGCTGAATCCGGGTCTCGGCTTAAGATCGCTTGGTCGGCCAGTGACCCTGCAGGAAATATCCTCGGCAGCGGGGAATCGCCGGTTGTTGAGCGAATCGCCCTCTTGCCGTTGCAGTGGGACGACTTGAAAGCCGGTCACTGCACTATCACGCTGAGGTTGCTTGAAAATGAAGCAGAGATTGCTGATGCAAAGAGAATTATACGGCTCATCGATTCCCCATTTGAAAATCAATAAATAGAAAACAACAAAAATGATCATCACGAAAAAAACATTCGACGCCATCTTGATTTCCGCGCTTCCCGTAGCGAATTCCTTCGCCGAAGAGCCGCCCGCAAAAAATTCCTCCTGGTGGCAAAGCTGGCTCTCATGGTTGGGCGTGGGGCAGGAAGAAGTCCAAAAAGCCGAGCCGACCAAGCCGCTTCTGTTCGATTTCGGAACGACGACTTCGGCTTTGGCCGATGGGTTCACCGCCGTCACGCCGGACTCCGCGTGGTCGCCCGAGGCCGGATTCGGTTGGGTGGACAAACCGGCGCTCACTGCGGTCGAAAAGGCCGATCTGACCAAGGTGAAGGTCCGCCAGAATCCGAAAAAACCGGGCATGCCGGACTCGGTTGATGAGTTTCCTGTCTTCCTCAACGCACTCAGCGAGGATCATGTCTCCGGAAATGCCACTGCCACCTTCCGCGTCGCGGCCCCCAAGGGTGCCTACAAAGTCTGGATTTTGCTCGGTTCGCCCGGTGGTGGCGGAACGAGTCGCCCGAATCGCTTTATGGTCTGGGACACCCGCATCGCCTGCGGCAATCGCGAAGTCAGCGCCACCTTTCCTGGAGAGCACGAGGCGCGCATCATGACGATGGATGTCGTTTCCGATGGCACGCTCGATTTTCAAATCAGCACCCGCAACCGCTGGCTCATGAATGGCATGGCCATCGTGCCGGCGGCGCAGTGGGATTCGGTGAAAGGCGAAAAACTCGCACGCTACGAACAGGATGTTTATCAATTGCCCGAAGAGGAATGGGCCAAGTGGACCAAGACGGAGCACGAGGAAAAGAACCCTATGCCCGAGTTCACCAAGGAGGAACTCGACCGGGGGCTGGTCGCCTACACTCGTAGCTACATCTCGAATATCTGGCCCAACACCGCACCGCTGCGCGCGGAGATCGACGCGCCGGTCCGTGCCTTCGCCTCGCCCGGTGAATACGAGCCGCTCAACTTTGCCATCCTGCCGCTGCGCGACCTCAAGGATGTGCGCGTCAAGTTCTCCGACCTGAAAAGCAAGGACGGCCAAAGCATCGAGGCTTCCTCGATCGACACGCGCTTCGTCAAATACATGTGGACGCGGCCGAACTACAATCTTCTCTGGACCACCTATCGCGCTCCAGATGTTCTCATGCCAATGGTCCCGAGCGACCTGACAAAGGGGGAGAACTTCCGCGTCTGGGCCACCGTGCGAGTGGGTGAGGGGACGCCCGAGGGGATCTACAGCGGGAAGGCCGACATCTTCTCTGGAGAGAAGAAACTTCACGAGGTGCCGGTGGCGTTGCGCGTGCTGCCGATCAAGCTCTTGAAAGACCAAGACATCACCACGGCATGTATTACAACAATCCCCTCCTTAACGCGAATCGCGCAAACGATGACTTCTCCCGCGAGTGGTTCCGCGGCAAGGCGGAAAAAGAGATTCGCGACATGGTCGAGCACGGCATGAACGGTGTCGAACGCCTTATGCCTAGAAAAAAGAACGAGAGTGGCGATTTCGAGCCCGACTTTGATCAATTCGCCACGCTGATCGATGCGGGGCGGCGCGCTGGATTCAGCGACCGCCCGATGCCGTTGCAGCTTTTAAGCTCTGTGAATATTTATTTTGAAAAATACGGCATCGAGAAACCAGGCTTGCATCTCAAGAATGTCAAAATGCCGCCTCAGGCCTACTTTGATGACTTCACCAAGCTGATCGAGCGCATCGAGGCCGAGCGCAAAAAGAGAGGGTGGCCCGAGTTCCTTTACTACCCGCTGGATGAGCCAGAGCCTAGCGGTTCTCCCGATGTGGTGCCCTTTGTGGCAAAGCTCATGGAGTCGATCAAGAAGGTGCCCGGCGTCCGCACCTACATGACCGGCGACCCGATTAACGAGCGCGGTGGTCCGCCATGGGATCCCGTTTATCCCTTCATCGATGTCTGGTGCAACCAGCCCTTCAAGCCCGACTACGAGACCATCCAGGCGAAAGCAGGCCCCCGTAAAGATGCGGAATACTGGTGCTATCCGAACCATGTCTGCGGCGAGTTCGACCATACCCGGAACATTGGCGCGCGGATGACCTATGGTTTTGGTTTTTGGCGCTCGGGCTACACCGGTCTCATTCCTTGGATGTATCAATGGGATAGGGGTAATCCATGGAACTATCTCGACGGGGAATTCTCCGATGGGATGGTGCGCACCGCCGATGACGGCTCACCGATTCCCGTGGTGACTTGGGAAGTTTACCGCGAGGGCATCGATGACATGCGCTACATCACCACGCTTGAGTATTGGATCGAGCGTGCCAAAGCCGCCGGCCGCGAGGATCTGGCCAAGGCAGGCCGCGCCGATCTCGACTTCGTCTGGAACTCCATCAAGGTTCAGTATAGATACCAGGACGACGGTGCCTGGGCAGCGAATAAGCACATCAAAGACAGCAAACTCCCGGTGACCCCTGTCGGCGGTCGCTTGGAGAACGGCATGTGGGAGCCAGCAGTTTTTGACACGATGCGCTGGATCCTCGCCAGCCGGATTCTCGACATTCAAAACGCACTCTCCAAACCTTGATCTTTCAAAACCTCAAATCAACGACCGCTTGAAGAGTCATTCGTCCATGAGCCACCGCTCTGACAAACTTGCAGTGCTGCGCGAGCGCTTCAATTCCGAAGTAGGGCTCATCACCGGCGTGGTTTACAAGGCCGGTTATCATTCCCAACTCCCGATACTCACGCCGGCGCATCCCTATCGGGAGAGTGCCGTCCATGCCTATGCGTTTTTGAGTTCCGACGAACCCGCCGATCAGGAACTCGGGCGCGGTTTGCTCTCGCGTGTGCTGGCTGCGCAGGAAACCGATCCGGCCAGTCCATGGTATGGGATCTGGAGTTGGTTTGCGGAGGAGCCGCCGTCGGCGATGAATCCGGCGGACTGGAATTGGGCCGATTTCATCGGGTCCACACTGCTCGCGATTTTGCATCAGGTCCCGGATCGCTTGGGGCCGGAACTGCTGGAGGCGACCCGTGACGGCTTGGGGCATGCGGCGTGGAGTATTTTCCGGCGCAACATCACGCCCAGCTACACAAACATCGCCATCATCGGCACGGCGGTCACGCTGGGAGCCGGGCTCGCCCTCAACGAACCGCGCCTGATAGCTTACGGTCGCGCCCGGTTTCGCCGTCTGCGTGCGTCCATTGAGGCCCATGGCGTCCAGGAATACAACAGCCCAATCTATTACCAGGTCGACATCGGTGAGTTGGAGGGCATTCTCGCCCTGCCTTTGGATGCCGACCTCTGGGCCGACGCCGAGTTTCTACTTGAGATCTTTTGGGGCCAGATCGCCCGGCATTTTCATCCGCCGACCGCCCAATGGGCTGGACCGCACTCGCGGAGTTACACGAACTGGCTCGACCGGAACGCCAGGGAATTCCTGCAAGAGCGCCTGGGCTTCGATTTGCCGCCTGCACATGACGACGGTGGCCCGGCCACCGGGCAACCGTCCCCCTTGGATGACCCATACGGGGTTCCTGCCGGTCCTGTTCCCTGTCCGGAACGATGGCGCCCGGCCTTCCAGCGTATTCCGTCCTCGCCACAGGAGCAGATCGAGGTCTGGACGCGCGACAAGCAGGGCCAACCCCGCGTCGTTACCACCACATGGTCCGATTCCACGGTCACGCTCGGTTCGGTCAACTGCGAGGTTTTCTGGAAACAATGCCAGCCGGTGGTCGGCTACTGGCGCGGCCAAAACGGCGAGCTCGGCCGAGTGCGCGTGCGCGTGCTTTTGAACGGTGATGATTTCTGCTCGGCCCAGCTCCGTTCGACTCAACGCGGGGCAGTCATCCTCGGGGCCGTGCAGTTTTTGGCAGGCGAAGGCACCTACCATGTTCATTTCGACAAACCGGCGGACGGCACCTTCGCGCTGCGCGACTTGAGGCTTCGATTCGAGGTCGAGGGTGAGGCTTCGTCAGTCCATTCCGTTAGCCATGCCGAGTGGTCCCTGTGCGCCTCCGACGAGACATTGCAACTGCTCACCGATGCCGTTTGGTTTGACGGTCAAAATGCCACTCGTTGGGAAACTGGTGGAGACGGCCGCTGCGCTTGGTTGGATGGCGTGTTCTACGAAGGAGCTGAAGTTCCCTTTCACCCCGGCACCGTTGCGCGCATTGGCACGGCGTTTGTTTTGGCTTGGAAAAAATCCGCGCCACAAAAGCTTGGACCACTCCGAGTATCCGATGGCGGCCAGTCCTTGAGCCTCGCCGGGCTCGATCCGGAGTTGAGCTTGTCCGTCCCGCATCCGCCAACCAAACTCCCTTACTGATTCTTTGTGGCTGTAATTTGGGAAAGCATCCTTATGAGTGAGGTGAAAAAAGAAGGCAGAGTGTCTTTGCAAGTTGGGAATAAAGTTTATGAATCCTATTAAAATTGGCGTGCTCGGTCTGCGTTTCGGCCTGCAGCAAATGCGGGAGGTCGTGCGCGGCGATGACAGGCAGTTTGTTGAGATCCGCGCCGTCTGTGACAATGCTCCGGAGCGGCTCAAGGAGGGTTGCGAGGTGTTTGGGTGTGCGGGTTACGACGATCTCGATCGCATGCTTGCGGAGTCCGACATCGAGGCGGTGGCCCTCTTCACTGGCCCGGCGGGCCGTGCCGGGTTGATTCGCCGAATCCTGCAGGCTGGCAAGCATGTCATGACCACCAAGCCTTTCGAGGTGGACCCAGAGGCCGGTCTTGCCGTGCTCAAGGAGGCCGCCGAGCTTGGGCTTGTGTTGCATCTCAACTCCCCGTCGGCGCTGCCGGGTGATGACATCCGCCAAATCCTCGCATGGCAGCGGGAGCACAATCTGGGCGACTTGATTTTCGCGAGCATGGACTGCTGGTATCAGCGCCGCGAGGAGGCCGACGGCTCATGGTATGACGATCCGGTTCTCTGCCCGGTGGCACCCTGTTTCCGCTTGGGCATTTACGGCATCAACGACATCATCGTGCTGGCCGGCACTCCATTGGAAGTGCAGGTGCTCGAGTCGCGCAAGCTCACGGGCCGCCCGACCCCGGACATCGCCCAGCTTTCCATCCGCTTCGAGGGCGGAGCGATCGCCTCGGTGCGCAACAGCTTCTGCTCGACGCCGACTCGCGGTGTCCACGGTTCGGAGCTTGTCTTCGAGCGCGGCGTGGTGGTGAGGAGCTACGACGGGAAGAATCATTTCAATGCTCCCAACATCACCCTCAAGCTTGAGGCGGTCGCTGCAGACGGCAATCGCCGGTGGGAAGAATCTCTGATCCCCGCCAACCGCGCCAGCCATGCCTACCGCTGGGATGCCTTTCACTCCGCTGTCCGTGGCGGATCGAGGGAAGGGGAAGTCCCGCCGGAAACGATCATCAACGGCATCCGCATCGTCACCGCCATGGCCCGAGCGCAAGCGAGCCGGAAAACGGAGATCATTTCTTGAAAAAACTCGGCATCGGCCTTTACGGAACCAACGGCCATCAGATCGAAAAGCTTCTGGCGGCTCATCCGCGCGCGCGACTCGTTGCGGTGGCGGCTTTTGGTGGGCGACCGATCCCCGACGAATGCGGCGAGGTAGCTCGTTACGCCACGCTGGAGGAACTCCTCGCCGACGAACGGGTGGAGTTGGTCAGCCTCTGCTCGCCGCGCCGCGCGGATCAGGCGGCGGATGCCGTGAAATGCCTGCTGGCGGGGCGCCATGTCTATGGGGAGAAACCCTCGGCTCTTCGCGAGGAGGATCTCGACCGCATCATCGCCACCGTCGCTCAAACCGGCTTTCGTTATCACGAGATGGGCGGCTTCGCGCTCGAGCAGCCTTATCTGGCCATGCGCGATTGCATCCGCTCCGGCACCATTGGCGAGGTGGTGCAGGTCTTCATCCAGAAATCTTATCCCTGGGCAGACTGGCGTCCCAAAGACGAGGGGATCGACGGCGGTCTTGCCACGCAGGTGGGCATCTACCCGCTTCGATTCATCGAACAGGTCGCCGGTGTCAAAGTCACCTCGGTGGAGATCCGCGAGACCCGCCTGGGCAACGATCATTCCGGCAGCGACTGCCGCCGCGCGGTCTCGATGCTCATGACGCTGGAAAATGGCGGCGTCGCCAGCGCGATCTGCAATTACCTGAATCCCTCGGGCCACATCGCCTGGGGCTACGAAATTCTGCGCGTTTTCGGCACGACTGGCATCGTGGAATCCAACCTCCTCGACGGCACGGCCCGCATCCTCAGGCCCGGTGCCGCACCTGAACTTCTCGATATTTCCACCGCTGCGCCATCCAGCCTCGACCTGATGATCGACTCCCTGCTCGACGACGCCCCGATGCCGATCTCCCTGGCGGACGAACTCAGCCCGACCCGCTGGGTCGTGCGGGCTCATTTCCGGGAGCCTTTGTCCGTTTCACTCTGATTCTGTCTTAAAAATTCAAAATGCAAATCATACCCATCAACGAAGCTGAAGCGATCCTCGACCCGTTTTGGGATTCGGTCCAAAGCGAATTCAATCAATGGTCGATCGAGCCTGGCTCCACGCACGGTCTCGTGGTGAGGCAGCGTTGGGATAGGGTCGCTTATGAGTGGGTGCGGCGTCCTGACAAGGGACCTGCCCTGCGAATGTCGCGCCGTTGCGATGTGGCTTGCGATGATTACGACCGGCTGGTGCTTTCGGTCATGGCACCCGAGGGTGCGGTGATCCGCTTGATGGCCTCGACCGATCGAGGCGAGTGCCGATTTGAAGCAAAACAATCCGGTCCCAAGAAGCAGGAGATCGCAATGGATCTTGCGGGGGCAACGCTTTTAAAATCGGTGACGATCGAGATCGAGGCCGCTGGTGACGGCATCGCCCATGGGTGGTTCAACTGGCTCGGGCTGCAACACAGCGGTCGCTTGGCGCGCATGCTCAAGCCCCATTCGGTGTGGGATGCGCGTTGGGAAAAGCATCTCAAGGATGAGTCCTACGAGCCGCAATTCGTTCCGGCCTACGGGCTGGTCTTGAATGGCGATGAACTCAACACGCTGCGCGAACGGCATGCCGCATTGACGGCGGATGGCAGTGCCTCGCCGTTTGTGAAAGCGGCCGAAGCGGCAGCGGCCTGTGATCCGGAGACGATGATCCACGACTTCGTCAACTTCTGGAGCGACACCCGATACAACCAGGTGCGCGATCATGGTTCGTTCATCCTCAACCACGGCCTGAATGCCGCCATCGCCGGGCATCTCCTCACAGCTAAGCATCTGCTTCGCTTGGCCGCGCGCTACGCCCTGAGCATCGGCGTGTGCAAGAATTGGGACGATGGGTTCATCTGCCGCTTTCCCGGCAGCACTTTTGAGCACCGCTGTTTTGTGCAGAGCCTCTGCGCTCACGAAGTCGCCGGCATTCTCGATCTGGCAGGCGAATGCTTCACCGACCTCGGGCGTGATTTTCTGCTTCGCCGATTGGCGGAGGAAGCCATCGGCACCATCCAGTTCAACACCTGGAAGCATGATTACATTTTCGACTGCAATCAGCTCGCCTGGTTTACCCCCGGTCGCATGCTTGCGCTCGGCGTGATGCAGCGTCACTGGCCGCGGGTGCGTTCCTACATGGACATTGCCTATGCCGAACTTTGCGAAAACTTGGAACGCAGCATTCTGCCCGACGGTGGCTACATCGAGGGGCCGATGTATTTCCGCTGCATAGGCCGCGACGCAGGTTTCGGCGTTTACTACTACAGCCGCGCGCTGAATCGACCGCTGAGCGAACTTGTTCCAGGGCCGATGCGGCGCTGCGGCGATTTCGGCGAGGCCGTCATCAGCACCGATGAGGAGAGCGATGTCATACCGATCTGCGATGCTGTCAAGGGACACGAAATCGCCTCGCAAGCGATGATGGGAGTCCTGCTGCCGGAGAGCGCGTGGGCGCGGATGCTGCGCAAAACTGTCGCCCGTTCCGGCGGTTGGCCGATCGGTGGGGTGAATATGGGAGCCAGCGTGCCGGCGATGGTCGATGCCGCGATCTCTTGGGGATTGATCGAGCGCCTGCCCGCTGAAAGTCCCGCCCCGCAGCCGCTCGTTTCCTTGCCCATGATGGGCCCGCTCGTGTCGCAACGCCAACTGGGCGATGCATGGGTGAAACTTTTCATCAAAGGCAATCGTGCCAATGCCGGTCACACCCACGAAGACAAGGGCAGCTTCATTCTCGAATTCGCCGGCGAGACTTTCGCGTTCGATCCCGGAAGCTGCGACTACAGCCTCCCGCTGGCGACCGAACTCAAGAACTGTGAACGCCACAACATGCTTGTGCCCTACGGCATGACAGAGCGGCCTCATCCCGCCTGCCCACTTCCAGTCGATGTCAAACCCGTCGGCAAAGGCGATGAGTTGTCATTCCATGCCGAGCTCGATGCGACTCCCGGTTGGGAGTCTCACTATCGCCGCTGGCACCGCACCTGGGACTCACCAAGCACGGATGTGCTGACCATCACCGACGACTACGAACTCACCGTCGGCGAAGGGGTTGAGTTTTTTTGGCAGACCCGCCTGCCGGTGAACATTGATGGTTCCCGGGCTGTCATCAGCGGCGTGCGCGGTCGCGTGGAATTGACAGCTCCCGAAGGATGCATCTGGCGGGTTGATGAATTGCCATTGCTCGATGGCATCCAGCGCCGACTCGCCTTTCGACATGCAGGCATGGCTGGCAGCTTCAGCGTGAGTGCCCGGCTCTTTTAAACTTCCAATTCCGTGACATCACTTGGAAAAAGGGTCATCAGTCCCGCGTATCGACGCATTCTAAGAATTCTGAAAAGTTCGGCCTATGCCCAGACAACTGCGAAAAGAATACTCTGGGGCAATTTACCATGTGATGAGTTGGGGGATCGGAAGGGGCCTGACCCAAATTTCAAGCACGGAAGATGTGGAATCACAGCCAGACATCTCCCCGCGAAAAATAGCCGTAGCAACGCTTGCCGCCCTTGCCGCCTGCACGACCGAGATGGTCATGCTCCCCTCCAACGCCGCTGCTCTCCGACCCGTAGGTCTACGAGCCAAAGGGCGGCTGAAATTTGGGTCATGCGAGGACGATGAACCCTCCCAAGATACGAATCGCGCTGCCGCGCGGAAGAGGGGGGCATGGTCGTCCCGACCGTGGACAGCACTGGCCTGGCTACCTCAACGAAGCGCGAGTGAACCCAGCGCTCCAGTCTTCAAAGTTTTGGGCTGCCGACTCGAATATCGTCGATGAGGTATTTCAATTTCGTGACATCGATCGGGTCTGTGAAATCCAACGCGATCTCTGCTGTATCGATAGCTCCATCCAGTTGTTTTCCCGGCAACGGGGCATCTTCAAGAACCTTTTCATCATTAACAAAGACGGAGTATGTATCCGGAGTGTCGGGGTTCCCGTCGGTATGGACCGACACTTTGATAGTCGTCCATTCCGTTAATTCCTTTTCCGTGGATTTGAATTTAAGCAGATTATTCTCATCGCGAGCGCGAGGGACAATAATATGAGAGAATTTATCCCATTGAGGAGAAGTGTAGAAGTTGAGAAGCGAACGGAAACCTGGAACGGCCTCACCCACCAACTTGCATCGAAACTGATATTCAAAATCGTGTGTCATAGGCGGAAGCATGATTTTCAGTCGATTTGTTTGCGACGTTCCATTGCTACGAATTTCAAGAACCTTGTTTGATGGATTATCAGAATCTTCAACCACTCCTATTACCGGCGCTTCCGTTCTCGGATCTATATAAACTAGCAAATCCTTGTTTTTTTGGAGGTCTTTAAAAACATCCTGCTGCTCGAAATCGAGGTTTATTGGAAGAGTCAACTCCGCAGAGGCAGTGGCCATGGAAAGAATGGCGGCGGCACATAGCATGGATAGTTTTTTTGGCTTCATGGGGTTTTATTTGTTGATGGTGTTGGGTTGGGATTGGTGGGAAGCGGGAAAGGCAGTCACTCTAGCAGCCTGTCGGACTTAGGCTTTTTAGACCGAAAAACGGTAACTACTCAGGTAGCCCCGCCGCAACCATTTTTTTCTGAAAAAAATCTCACACTTTCCACTGGACTCATTTTGAGAAAGCCCGTATTTTGCATCCATGGAAAGCGTCATGGTCATGCAAGGAAGGGAACTCAAGGCTTCGGATATCGAGGGAATCCGCGGACTCCTCCAAGCGCATCCCGAGTGGAACCGCACACGGTTGAGCCGCGAACGACCCCCGAGGTTTTATGCGGGTCTCCGGTCGGCCATGAGAAACTTGGGTTAAGAACAAAGAGAAAATGAACCCTGCCCCCCAGATTCGATCGCCTCCCACTCGAACAAAAAATTTGGACGATCGTCCAAATTTTTTGTTTTTTGTAAAATATTGA
>JBJTGE010000084.1:0-4671 GCA_046093785.1 Spartobacteria bacterium | reverse complement strand
GTGTATTTCTTAAAATTTTAACAAAATTATCAAATTGTTCAATAGGAATGAAGTATTCTTGTAATGCATATGTGGATTTTTTTCGTGAATCGGGCTCCAAAGTGCGAAGATCATAACTTGCCTCGTAATTTCTCAAGACTCTCTTTGTGAAAGAATAGGTAACTGGATCATAGATATGTTGGCGGCAGAACTTTCCTCCCGGTCCACTGGAGAACCATTTTAAAATCCAACGATTTAGAAAATTCTTTGGATTTTGAGGGGAAAGCCTTTCTAGCGTTGTTAGCGGTTTTGATGTTTCTGTCCAACTTACTGAATTCATCCGTGAATACTTAGGAGGATATAAATCAGCGTTTTGAAAAATAGTAGTTTGAGAGTTTCGGATGCTGTTAAAGAAGAAATCTTTATATTTTGAAACCGCTAATTCTTTAGTGTTTCTCTCAATTGGCGTATTAATAGCAAGTTTAAGTGTTGCCTCAACAATCACTCCAATTCCGCCATAACCGCCGATGGCAGAGTAAAACAAATCAGGATTTTTAGATCGGCTTGCCTTCTTGATTTTTCCGTTTGCCATTACGAGCTTAATGGATTCCACAGAGCGTATAAACCTAAAAACGGCAGTTAGGAATTGAAAATGGGCGTGGAAGTTGCTTGCGGTATGGTTGATGAACTCAAAATCTCTGCCCGAAACGGCTCACCCTGTGGGTGAGGCAAAAAACGAAGATTTTCCACACGATAAGCCAAACCCCGGCGCGTCGGCTCTGCCTGTTGATACTGGTGGAGGGCGCTATCATGTGCAGTGGGATGACTCCGCTCCGGTCACTCCACTTGGGCAATTGGTGTTCTTCGCGCAGTTCCTGCATGCCGGGGGGAGATGGGAGGATTTTTGCAAAGAGGCTCCATTTGGATTCACAAGCCCGAATGCTCCGACTCATGAGGATGTGCTCGGTTCGTTGGCGGTTTCGATTTTGTGTGGTCACACGCGCTATGCTCATGTCAACGCGCTGCGATTTGATGGGGTCAATCCCGCTATGCTGGGCATGAAAAAAGTCGTCAGCGAAGATAGTGCCCGCCGCAATCTCAAGAAGCTCGAACAAATTGAAGCCCGCAAGTGGCAACGCAAGCATCTGCGCGAGACTTGGGAGCGCTTGCTCTACGAACCTTGGATGCTGGATATCGACACCACAGTGAAGACGGTTTTCGGGCATCAGGAAGGAGCGGAGGTCGGCTACAACCCGCATAAACCCGGGCGTCCCAGTCACGCCTACCACACTTACTGGATCGCGCGATTGCGTCTGTGTTTGGATGTGGAGGTGCGTCCTGGCAACCAAAGCTCCAGTTCGCATGGAATGCCGGCGCTGTGGGAGTTGATCGACTCCTTGCCGCTCGAATGCCGTCCGCAAGCGATCCGAGGGGATTGCAACTACGGCAATGAAGCCAACATGGTCGAATGTGAAAAGCGTGGCATCCCCTATCTCTTCAAACTACGCCAAACAGCGAAGGTCAAAAATCTCATCTCCTTGTTGGAACAAGAAGGCGGCTGGGTGGACTGCGGTCAGGGATTTAAAGGCATCGAGGGAGAAGTGCGCTTGGGCGGATGGAGTTGCAAACGCCGGGTGATTGTGGCCCTGCGGCTCGTCAAACAGGAGACCACCGAGGATGACAAAAAGGCCCTGCCTCTTTTGACGCAAAATGGGGAATTGCCGCTGGAAGTCGTCTCCTACGAACACATCGTTCTTGTGAGCACGCTGCCGTATGAGGTTGCCTCTCTGGTTCCTCTTTATCGGGAACGCGGAGATGCGGAAAATCCTTTTGACGAACTCAAAAACCAGTGGGGTTGGGCTGGGTTTACAACGCAAGATATGGATCGATGTCAGGTCACGGCCCGTCTCATTGCTCAAATTTACAACTGGTGGAGCCTCTATGCCAGGCTTGTGGACCGGGAAAGACATCGCGAAGCGGTCACAACCCGCCCGGAACTTCTCGGAGGAGTCGCCCGGCAAACGCGACACGCAGGACAAACGCGAATCAGCATCAGCCTGAGTCACTCCAAAGTCAGTCTCATCAAAGAAAAACTCGCTGAAGCCAGCGCATTTTTACAGGGGTTGATCACTACTGCGGAGCAGTTGACCGCTCCTCAACGCTGGGAGCGCATTTTGCTGCGAATTTTCGAAAAATTCATCCAGCCAAAACTCGAAAATATCGGATTGCCACTTCCGGCAACGGGGTGATGGTCGCCAGTCCCTTTGTTTCAACTGCCGGATTTAGGATTAAACGATCCGCAAAGCATCCTGACGAAGTTTGTCTTTTCATTATCCGAGGCATCCATAGTTTTTTGTCCCATGAATATTCGATCCAATGCCAATAGCTTTGATCATTCAAAGTTCGCCAACATCAAAATGGTCGATTCGTTCCAGGAATTGTCTTCGACGCCGTTTGCGGATGGAATCAATGCGCTGTGTTGGCCTCGGGTGCTTGATGGAGATTTTGTTGAGGTTTTGGAAAAGATCGGTCCGGGTGATGGCATTACTACACTCGATGAGAATGTTTTACAGAGCTTGAGCGTCGGTCCTTCAGGTCGCCTGGCAATCAGCAATATGCTGTCAGATAGACATTTGTTAAGCTCTTTGGGGCTGGATCCTGTTTTGAACTGCATTCACGCTTATCCGAGTGATGACGCCGATGCGCCGATCTCAACGGATGTTTTTTCTTTTCATGTGGATAGTGCTCCTATCCAGTCCGAAACTTGGCTTTGCACCTATCTGGGCGCATCCAGCGAAGGTTTGCTCAATTCTGAAGCTATTCGGCGTGTGGATATTCCCTCAACACGCGCTGAACTTTTGGAAATCTATGGTGGCTGTGATGATAAGGAATTCTGTGAATTTTTGAGCGAAAATTGCTACGACCTCCACTACGCGGCCTTAGCCGATGCAGACCCCTACCCGTTCGGCATAGGCAATCTCTGGCGCATTGCGGTGCAATATCCTGGTTGTCCAGTGCCTCCATGCATCCACCGTGCTCCACGGACTGATTCTCCAAGGTTGCTTCTGATCAGTTAAAAGAAATCTGTTTGAACAATCTAAAAGGTTTTTGGCAGAATTGCTTTCTTGCGTTTCGGCAGTTCATTTGAATCAAGAGCACCCGAGATAATTTTTTCCAATGTGGCTTGGGGCAGGTCTCCAACCGAACAAAATGATTGTTCTCAACCGCTGCGCAGAACAGGGATTTTTTGTAAATGTTGGCTCTTGAGTAAGCCACTCATTGCCATCCTGGAGGCGGTCCATGAAGGGCAGCGAAGCCCTCCGTCACATCCTGAGATAAAAAACACCCCGCGCACTTTGCCTTTCGAACAAGCTTCATGTTGTAAAAAAAAACGCCCCATCAATCCCAAGCGGCCAGCTTCCCAAGGGCCTCGGCGCCGGATGCACCTCCTCCACGCACCCCGGCACGCCAGCCCCGAAGCTCCGGAAAAAAATCCTGCCTCTCAAGCGCAATTCAAAATCCATCGCAAAATCAGGTGAAATGGCTCTGTGTGATCCGATCTGGGGCATGGAAATTGGTTTGACGAACAACCCAGAAGCTCATAGATTTCTTCCGTTGACCTCGGGACCCCTTCCTTGACCGCTTGCGGTTGAGAGGCCCCGGGGTTTCTTTTTTTCGGCCCCGGATTGCAGACCAATACCTCTCACTTCAGAAGGCCATGGAAATGATTTCGGGTTTCTTGAAAAGGCATTGGATCGCGTATCCTAAGTCAAAGCCTGCCTGACGGCGGCGATGATGCGATCTTGGTCTTCTTCGGTCAGGTAGGGATTGAGCGGGAGGCTGAGGACTTCGCGGGAGGCGGACTCGGCTTCGGGGAAGTCGCCGTATTTGTAGCCCAGCGGAGCGAAGACCGGTTGCTCGTGGAGGCACTTCGGGTAGTAAACAGCCGTTGGGATTCCGAGCGTGTTGAGTTTCTCGGCGAGGGCGTCGCGGTCTGGCACGCGGATTGTGTATTGGGCGTAAACATGGGTGTTCCCGCCACGGATGGCGGGTGTCGCGCAGACATCGCGGAGTTTTTCGGAGTAGCGGGCGCCAATGCGGTTGCGGGCTTCGACCTCGGTGGCAAAGCCGGGCCACTTGGCGAGCATGATGGCGGCCTGCAGCGTGTCGAAACGGCCATTCATTCCAACGAGGTCGTGGTAGTGGCGGCGGATGCCACCATGCGTGCGGATGGCTTTCATTTTCACGGCGAGGTCGTCGTCGTTTGTAAACAGCGCACCGCCCTCGCCGTAGCATCCGAGCGGCTTGGCGGGGTAGAAGCTCGTGCTGGCGATGTGAGTGACATTGCAGCTTTTTACGCCATGCCGGGTGGCGCCGAAACTCTGCGCGGCATCTTCGATGACGGTGATGCCATGCTTCGATGCGATGGCATTGATGGCATCGTAGTCCGGCATCTGGCCAAAGAGGCTCACGGGCAAAAGCGCTTTCGTGGCGGGAGTGATGGCCGCCTCGATTTGCTCAACGGCGATATTGAAATCCAAGGGATCAATGTCCACGAACACAGGCTTTGCGCCGACCTGCGCAATCACCTCCGCCGTGCTGATCCAAGTGAAAGGAACCGTGATGACTTCATCGCCCGGCCCGATCTCCAGCGCGCGCAAGGCTATCTCCAGACTGTCCGTGCCGCTGGCC
>JBJTGE010000083.1:0-4498 GCA_046093785.1 Spartobacteria bacterium | reverse complement strand
GCTGTTGTTGGAAGCACCTGTATATTCCAAGGTGCCGCCGCCAAGGACGAGGTTGCCTGCGGCGTTGGTCGAGTTGCCGAGGGCTCCTGCGACTCCTCCGTTGGTGATTGCCGCGATGCTCAGCGTGCCGGCGTTGATGGTTGTGGCACCCGTGTAGGTGTTCGCGCCGGAGAGCACGAGCGTGCCTGCGCCTGCTTTTGTGAGGGTTCCATTGGAAATGATTGCACTGAGCGTGAGATCCGAAGCTGCCGCCGAGGAATCGTCGACGGTGAAGGTCCTGTTAGCACCACCAAGGTCAAGATTGCCACTGATGCTTGCGCCGCTCGCGTTGTTGGTGGCCGAGAAGGTAACATTTCCGCCGAGCGTAAGGGTTCCGCTGCCGGTGGTGACTGCCGCCGTGCTGCCCGAGGCTCCTCCGCCCAGCGCGAGCGTGGTGATGGATTGGTTTGTTCCGTTCAAGTCGAGTGTGCCGCCAAAAACAGTGGTGGCGGCGGTTGATATTTTCCCAACGTCGCTGAGTTGCAGCGTGCCGGCATTTGCGCCACCGGAGATGCCGACCGTCGTGGCGCCGGTGTAACTATTGTTGCCGGAGAGGATGAGTGTGCCGGTGCCGAGCTTGGTGACACCGATCGCGCCACCACCTGTGCCTGTGGAGTTGGTAATTATATCCGCTATGGTGAAACTGCTTCCCGCGTTCGTGGTATCGAAGCCGATGTTTGATCCCGACCTGAGACCATTGTTGTTTACTGCGCCTCCAAGACCACCCAAGTTGGTCAGGAGAGTTGTGACATTGCCCGTAGAAAACTCTCCGGCACCGCCCACATTAAGCGCCAGTGTGGCTCCGCTGTTTACGGTGATGTTGGAGGTTGTCCAACTCGCTGCAGTGCCGTTGTAGAGCGAGGTGGTCTTGGCAAACTGGAGAATGCCGCCACTCACCGTTGTGTTTCCGTTGTAGCTGTTGTTGCCAGAGAGGATCCATCTGCCAGCATTCTCCTTTGCGAGGTTCAGCACGCTTGCGCCGCTTGTTGCGTTTACGCTGATACTTCCGGCAAATGTATTGGCACCCGTATTGGTGCCGCGCAGCGTCAAGGTGCCGTTGGCTGATGTTTGCTCAAAATTTCCGCTGAGGCTCAGCACACCCGTGGCGCTGCTGTTCTCGATGACATTGCCATTGGTGCCAGTCCAGGTCCGGTTGGAGCTGCTGCTTGCCGCGCCGGTGTAAACCAGGTGTGCGTTACTAAGAGATATCGTTGTGCCAGCCGTGCCTTGGCCGAGTGCGCTTGCGATGCCGAAATCGGCGATGGATGTGAAAAACACTTTTGCACCATACGCACCCTGTGCGCTGAACCGGCCAGTGAAATCGTTTGCATCGTTGTTGAGAGTCAAGGCACCGGCAGTAGAACCGGTAGATTGTGTGACAGCAACGTTGCCAGGGATTCGTGCGCTAATCGAAGTGTTTGAGTTTCCGATAATATTGAGCGTGAGACTAGTTGCGCTTCCCAACGAGACATTTCCAGTAATGTTGGTGGTTCCGTTACCTCGGATGTTGAGCGTCTTGGCGCCGCCGATGGCTCCTGAGATAGCACCAGCGAGAGTGATGCTGCCGGTCGTGCCGTTGTTGGTCACCGTGTAGGTGCCTGCGGTGGCAGTGCCGAGTGTGAGGTTGGCGTTGATCAATTCATTATTGGTGACCGTGCTCTGGCGGGTGATCGCGCCGCCGTTATTGAGGATAAGCGTCTGGCTGCCCGCACCGCCGGAGCCGATGGTGTAGGCTGCGGCGTTGGCGGTATCGAAGAGCAGTGTGCTGATGGTCACGCCCGAGCCCAGATCGAGCGTTGTGTTGGAGCTTGCGGCGTTGAAGGTCGCCGTGTCGCCGGTGCCGGGGACGGGACTGGCGCTCCAGTTGGTGGTCACGCTCCAGTTGCCACTCGTGGCGCCGCTCCAAGTCGCGTTGGCGGCATGGGCGAGCGACGGGGTGAGCGCCAGTGCGGCAATCACACCAGCTACGAAGCGGGCTTTGGAGATTGGTTTGAGGGGTTGCTTGCTCATGGGAATGGGAGGGTTTAGTTTTTTAAGGTTTGGATGGAGGCGCGCTCGACAATTTTGAGTGGCATTTCTTTGCGCAGGGCGGGGAGGCGGTCGGCGGATTTGAGTTTTTCGACGAGCATGCGGGCGGCTTCGCGGCCCATCTGCGTTTTATCCACGGCGACTGTGGTAAGGGGTGGCGTGGCGTAGGCCGATACGAGAATATTGTCAAAGCCCAGGACAGAGATTTCTTCGGGCACACGGCAACCAGCTGCTTGGAGTGCCTTCATGGCATCGATGGCCATGTTGTCGTTTGTGCAGAAGATGGCACTCGGGCGCTGGCCGCTGGCGAGAATCGCGCGGGCCGCATAGGCGCCGCCGTCCGCCCATGCGTCGCCTTTGAAAACCGGTATTTTGATTTCGGCATCGAGCTGCTCGGCGATCCAGGATTGAAAGCCATCGACGCGTTGTTGGAAGTTGAGGTTGGGCCGTTCGCCGGTTATGAGGGCAAGGGAGCGGTGGCCGCGCTCCCAGAAGTATTGCGCTGCCTGGCGTCCACCCTCGAAGTTGGCGCTCACCACCGTAGGAAGCCCTTCAGGAGCCTCGTCGACGACCACGAGTTTGCGGCAGGCCTTGTAGACATTTTTGAGCCAGCGCTCGTCGGAGGTGCCCAAAACAATCAGCCCCTCGACAAAACCATCCTGAAAAATGGAAGGAATCTGGCAGGATGCGATCTCCGCATTGCTCACCGAGGCCAGCAAGACCTTGTAGCCGGCATCGAGCAGGTCGGATTCCACTCCCTCAATGATCCGGGAGTAAAAAGACTCACCCGAAAGCGGATGGCCGGGTTCTTGACGGAAGAGCAGGCCGACGATGCCGGTTTTGCGCGTGCGCATGGCGCGGGCAATGGCATTTGGGCGGTAGCCCTGGCTGTCCGCAAACTCGCGCACACGCTTGCGTGTCTGGTTGCTGTAACGCGAGTCGTCATGGTTGAGGATGTGGGAAACAGTCCCGCAGTCGAGTTCAAGTTCAGCGGCAATTTTACGGAGGGTCATCATGGTGGGGTCAGGGCTGGTAGTAATTTGAGTAACTAAAATATCCAATCGTTTGTGAATGTCAAATGTATTTTTGTAAAATTTTCGTGAGCTGGTTTCATTTCATTTCCGCTTTGCAGAGGTCGATCAGCCCACTGAGGCTGCCGGTTGCGAGACCGATGCTTGTATCTGCACAACCATAATAGACGCGGATTTCATCTTTTTCAAATAAGGCTACTGCGCCCGCCGGGAAAACAACATTTGGCACGATGCCGTTGAATTCATACGGTTCGGCGGGAGAAAGAATGGCGCTGTGGGTAAGGCCAATGATGCGCGTCGGATCCTCGAGGTCCAAGAGCATGGCGCCGATGCTGTAGCGGTGGCCTGCGGAGGAGCGACTCACGCCATGAATGATGACCAGCCAGCCCTCGGCGGTTTTGATCGGCGGCGTGGGGCCGATCTTGGTGGTGGCCCAGTGGGTGAAGCCCGGCTTGAGCAGTGGCTGGTGGTCGCCCCAGTGGAGCAGGTCCGGCGAGGAGGAAACCCAGAGGTTGCCCATTTCGTGATAATCATTCGGGCAGACGCGATAGGGGCGGTCGAGACGCATGTAGCGGCCCTTGATTTTCTCCGGGAAGAGGCAGGGCATGCGGTTGTCGGGCAGCGAAATGATGCCGAGGTTTTCGCGGGTTTTGAAATCGGTGGTGCGGGAGAGAATCCCCATCGTCCCCCACGGGCCGCAACCGGGGTGGATGATGTAATAAACACCGTCCAGCTGTGTGATGCGGTAGTCGATGCACTGCTCGGTAACGATGGAATAGGGCGCTTCGGTGGAGGGCTCGAACAAGGGATCCGGATTGATGTCGAAGTGCACGCCATCCTCGCTGGTGGCCACATGGCCGGTGAACGCAGCGGGGCGCCCCCGGAAGCTGCCGCTATTGTGTTGAACGGGAAGCAACAGAAGCACCTTGCCATTGTAAATGGTCTGACCGGGATTGAAGATCGCTACGGAACCTGGAAAGTCCGAGGGCTGGATGAGGGGATTGGCCGTATGACGCTTGAGTTGGTAGGGCGAGGATGCCAGCCCGTGCAGGAGTTCCACCCCATCGCTGGAGTAATCGGTGGGTTGTCGGTGACGGGCTTGCAACATGGCTGAGGTATTTTGGTTCATTGGTTGGTTGGATTGTTAGAAATTGGCCTCGGAGAGGGCGGAGTGAGTCTCCGAGGTGACCGGTCTTTCCACCCAGCGAAGCACTTGGACAAAAACCAGAATGGCCGCCGAGCTGAGGATTTTGGCACCGGCGAAGAAAAGAAGCTCGCGCTGCATGTCGAGCTCGCTGGTCCAGAAAATCTGCATCCAATAAATCGGAAACGCGACCAGGCTCTGAATGCCAAGCACCATGAGGATGCCGTAATGCGGAATACCCATTCTTGGCTTGCCT
>JBJTGE010000082.1:0-3678 GCA_046093785.1 Spartobacteria bacterium | reverse complement strand
CCGGATCCCGCGCACGGCGAGGCGGGCTTTGAGGGAGCCGGGTTTGTAGTAGAGGCCGCAGTGGAGGACGCCGCTATTGTGCGTGCTTTGGTGGCGGCCGGGGCCGTCTTCTTTTTCAAGGACGCAAACGGAGATGCCGGGCTTGCGGAGAAGCAACTCGCGGGCGACAGCCAATCCGACGATGCCGCCGCCGATGATAAGGTGGTCGTGTCTTTTCACCGGTTGGTATTCACCTCAAAGGGGCTCCAGCAGGACATCAAGGACCTGATCGACCCCGTGGGACCAGTCGGGCAATTGAAGTCCGAAGGCGGTGCGGAAATTTGAGGTGTCGAGGCGGGAATTCGCCGGACGGGCAGCGGGAGTGGGGTATTCGGGTGTCGTGATGGGGAGGATGCGCTCGGGTGTGGCTTGGAGCCTGTGACCTGCGGCATGGGCCTTTGCGACGATGTGTCGGGCGAGGCCGTGCCAGCTTGTTTCGCCGCTGGCGGTGAGGTGGTAGAGGCCGAAGGGGAAATTTTTTGCGCCATCGCGAAGGCAACGCGCGGCGATGTGGGCCGAGGCGTCAGCAAGGAGGGCGGCTCCGGTGGGTGCTCCGAATTGATCGGCGACGATGCGAAGTTCTTCCCGAGTGGAAGCGAGGCGAAGGATGGTTTTGAGAAAATTTTTCCCGTGCGTGCCGAAGACCCAACTGGTGCGGAAAATGAGGTGCGCATCTGTGCTGGCGGCAAGGGCGATTTCGCCTGCGAGCTTGGTTTTTCCATAGATGCCGAGGGGATTTGTCGCGTCTTCTTCGCAGTAGGCGGATGCTTTTGTGCCATCGAAGACATAGTCGGTCGAATAGTGGATGACGGGCGCACCGAGCTTCGCAGCCTCCTCGCCAAGAATGCCGGGAGCGGCGGCGTTGACCGCGTGCGCGAGATCCGGCTCGGACTCGGCTTTATCGACAGCGGTGTAGGCTCCGGCGCTGAAAATGACATCCGGCTTGGCCGCGCGCACGGCGGCGCGGATCGAGTCGGGACTTGAAAGGTCGCAGGTGTGGCGGTCGGCTGCGATCACCAGACCCAGCGGGGCCAGGGCGCGTTGAAGCTCAAAGCCGAGTTGGCCGTTGGCTCCAGTGATAAAAAAACGGGGCATTTTAAGCGGATGGTTGAGATGAGGCGCGGGTTTTTCGCGTCAGGACACGACCGAAGGAAACAAGTTCACGGATAAGGGAGTTGTAGCGTCCATAGGCGTTGCCACCTTCTTTTTTCAGGAGATCGTAGAGGACCAGTTCGGCTTCTTGAAAAGGCGCCTCGCCAGCAACCAAGCCAGCGGTGCGGAATTTTCCAAATGCGATAGCAATCAGACAAGATTCCACAGTGGTCCGCCCTGCGTGCCAGTCCTGAAGCCCTTGGAGCATTCTCTCCCCACCGGGCCATTGCCTGATTTCAGCAGCTGAAGGGATCATGGTTGAGCACAAAAATTCTCCACGGATTTTGCAAAAATCTGTTCATCAATTGCGGGGAATCTTTTCAGTTCAGAGCGGATTTCCTGAAAAAAACCCCGAAGCTTTTGCGGGTCCACCAATCCCTCATCCACAAAGGCCCGCACATCCCGCATATCGCGCTCGTGTCCGCGCTCCAGCTTTGCCAGAGCTTGGCTGTAAAAATCGAAATGACGGAAATCCACATTCCGAACCCTGCAAATAAACGCGCTTCTCTCACGCCAACCAGGCAATTCCGGAATGAACAGATCCGGACTGGCCAGCTCGACATTGGTATCGAGTGCTTCCTTGATCTCTGCAATCGCTTCGAAAAATCCACGCGGCTCGGGATCCGCCTTGATATCCACATCGATGGTTTTCTCACGCCAGCCAAATAGCAAAGCCGTCGCTCCGCCTGTTAAATAAATAGTTCCGGGGCCTTCAACTTTCTGCCCGAGAGCCAAAATAAAAGCTTCGAGCTTCACCTTATCTGCATCAGCCCTCACGGATATTTCTCACACTGCGCGAACGAAGCGGCTTCGGCATCCTTCGGCGAAACAACCGGGTCGATGCCGATGGCCAGCGGCCAGTCGATGCCGACGGCGGGGTCGTTCCAGCGCAGGGAGCGCTCGGTCGCCGGCGCGTAGTAGTTTGTGCACTTGTAGTGAAAATCCGCCACCTCGCTCACAACCAAAAATCCATGCGCGCAACCGGGCGGCACCCAGAGCCGCTCGTGGGCATCACTCGTGAGCATGTAGCCGTCCCACTTGCCGAAGGTCGGCGAGCTCTGGCGCAAATCCACGAGCACATCAAAAACCGTTCCCGAAGTGACCCAGACGAGCTTTCCCTGAGCCGCATCGCCGACCTGGTAATGAAGTCCACGCAGCACATTTTTCGCCGAGCGGCTGTGGTTGTCCTGCACAAAATCGGCCTCAATTCCGAGCTTGGCGAAGGTTTCCTTGTTCCAGCTCTCAAGAAAAAATCCTCGCGCATCGCCAAACACGCGCGGCCGCAGCAGGTAGGCGCCATCAATTTTGGTGGGATATTTTGTCATTGGGAAAAATGGAAATGCATGCTGCCGCCCTTGGTCATCGGCGGAGATTTTCCACCGGTCCGGTTCTCAAATAAAATGTTTGCCTGTTCGTCACAGGTTGGCCGCGCGGGGCGGCTTGGTTTATTTCACTAAAAACTTCAGCAACCACGGCAACATGGCGTCACCGCGTTCCAGCCAGTGCTTCAGTCGCCCCAGGCGCTCTTCGGCGGTGGCTTGATCAGCGGGATCGAGTTCGGTTGCGAGGGCCTCCATCGTCTCGATGCGCTCCAGAGCGCGGTCCAGCATGGGTTTGAGCTCGTCGCGAATAAAAGCTGTCGCAAATTTGCTCAACTCCAAGTCCGCCACATAGTGGTCGCGCCGGTCGCCGGGCACGGGAACCAGCTTCACCGCGCCGACCGAGCGAAGCACTTTCAATCCTTGGCTCGCCGCTCCCAGACTGATTCCCAAGCGCTCCATGATGTCATCCATCGCGAGCGCACAAGGCGAAACAAAAAGCAGACCATAGATTTCTCCCACGGACTTTTGCAGCCCGATCAACTTGAAAAAGCCGATGAAGAGTTCCGTCGACTCAGCCTCCAGAGCCGAGAGGGATTCGGCCTCGATGTCGAGCATGGCGGGAGCAACTTGCATTTCTAAGTAGGAAAACATCAGAACCCCTCGCGAGCTTCAATAAAAAATGAAATCTTCACGGATTCCCACGGCATCCTTTCCAAAGCAAGCTATCGAAGCCCGCTTGCCGTGGAGACGCTCAAACGGGACAATGCCCTCCGACATGCCACAGGATATCGAGGAATTTTTGATGTATCTGGCGACCGAGCGCGGGCTTTCGGAGAGCTACCAACTGCTCGTGCAGCGCTCGTTGGAGGCATTTTCCGCATGGCTGGAAAAACACACGCAGACGCGCGAGTGGCGACGCGTTGAGCCGCAGCAGATCACCGACTTTCTCGTCTCCCGCAAACGCTCCGGACTCCAAGCCTCGTCGGTCCGCATCGATGCCGTGGCCGTGCGGATTTTTTTCCGCTTCCTGGTCGCCCGCCGCTCATGGACCGAGAATCCCGCCGAGACGCTCACACTGCCACGCCCGGAGAAGAACCTTCCCGAAGCCCTGCATGTCGATCAGGCGCGAAAGCTCATCGAAAGCATCGGCCCGAATGATCCGCTC
>JBJTGE010000081.1:0-12478 GCA_046093785.1 Spartobacteria bacterium | reverse complement strand
GCTCAGCGGCAATCGGCATTTCGCCGAAATTTCGCGCCTCGAGAATCCCGTGGGCGGAGAACCGATCCATGAATTGACGACGAGCGGTCTTACGCATTGCTACAGGAACTTTCAGGGCGAGAAGAACAGCCTGCGATATGGCGAGCCTTTTGCGGAAAAAAACTTCGGCACCGTGACAATTGATTGGAAGAGTCGAACCATGGAACTTGCCATTCGAGACGCGCAGGGCGGGAAAAGACAGGCGTCCAGCGTCCCGTTTTGAGTCTTGGCCAAGAGATTTTTTTCTTGCCACCAGCTCTGTCATGCTTGACCAAGATAGACATGAAGATTCGCTCCTCCAATCTCTTGATCCTCACCCTTTCCATTCTCTGCCATGTGGCTCTCGCACAAACCACGGAAAATCCAACGACTCAACAGGCAGCAAATTCACCAGCAACGGCCCAAGCCCCGACGATGAACCTCGGGAACATTCGCGTGGTCAAAGTGGAGGGTAAAGAAGTTCAGCTTGTTGATGCCTCGGGACAGACATCGCCTCTGAAAGAAGGATCTTTTATCAGGCAAGGAGCTAAAATTCAGACAGGCAAGGAAGCCAGCGTAGTCCTCCTCTTTGACAACGGAACCACGGTGAATATCAAACCCGAAACCGAATTCGCAGTGGAGAAGTTTGCACAAGATCCATTTGATGCAAACGGGGTGGATTATCAGACCCTGAAATCTGAACCATCCAGTTCCGTAACGCGTCTCAATGTTCCAGAAGGAACGATTGTCCTCGATATTGCGAAACTCAAAAAAGACTCAAGCTTCCAAATTGCCACTCCGGTCGGATCGGCAGGTATCCGCGGCACGAGTCTGGGCGTCACTTCAAGCAAGAGCAATCAAGCCAACCCTGTCACGGTGGCCGTGACAACCGGTGTTGTGCAACTCAAGACAGCGACTGGCTCCCGAACTGTGAGTGGCGGTCAGAGTTTCGGTATCGGAAGCGCAGGTGGCTTCAGCCCGAACCCTCCAGGTTCTACAGGCTTGCAAACAGCAACCAGCCAGTCTGCCGCCGCCATGAAAACTGCTGTTCCAGTCACGCCTTTCCAAGGCGCGCCGCCACCAGCACCGGCTCCTGCGGCCCCTGGAAGCACGCTAACTGCCGCCCAGCAACAAACTTTGCAAGCTGCTTCAGAACAAGGCAGCGAGGCTCTGGCTGCCGCTGTGGAACAACTCGCAAAGTCCGACCCACGAGCAGCTGCGGAAATCGCAGCGGCTGCTGCTGACGCCCTGCCTGTTGCTGCAACGAATGTGGCTGCTGTTGCCGCGACTGTTGCCCCAACTTCTGCGGCAGCGATTGCTGCAAATGTCGCCCAAGCCGCTCCGTCCGCGGCGCCTCAAATCGCCTCTACAGTGGCAGCAATTGTTCCTGCAGCAGCTGTCCAAGTCGCCCAAAGCGTGGCTACCGCCGCTCCACAAGCAGCCGCGGCCATTGCAACAGCTGTTGTGGCAGCCGTGCCAACTGCCAATGCCGCTGCAGTGCAATCCGCAACACAGGCTGGCGCACAGCAAAGCACACAACCCGGGGGCGGCGCGGCACCCAATCAACCCGTGAACACAGGCGACCAAGGCACCACGACACAAGGCCAAAGCCTGCCGGGTTCTACTGGTAGTAACGCAGGTGGTAGCGGTAATAATCCATCCACCGTTCGTCCAACACCTCAGCCAACTCCAACTCCGACTCCAACTCCGACTCCGACTCCCGCCCCGACTCCCATTCCCACTCCTACTCCGCCATCAAGCTAGGAATTTCTCCGATCCCATCAAAGCGAAGCCGCCAGTTCCAACTGGCGGCTTCATTTTTTTCAGGAACAGAAGATCGCTTCAGCGGGTCACCTTCACCGGAGTGCCAAGCGGAGCATTTTCGAAAAAACGCTGGGCAGCGCCGCGAGGCATGCGGATGCAACCGTGGGAGGCCGGGTAGCCCGGCAGGTAGCCGGCGTGCATACCGACGCCTCCGTGGATTCTCATGAAATAGGGCATGGGCGCGCCACGGAATGTGGTTCCCGGCGGACGCGCATCTCGATTTGAGGCGACATTGGCGACCACCACCTTGCCTTCGGCATCAACAAAGTCACCGTAGAGGCTCGACACATGGTTTTTGTTTTTTTGGATAACCGCAAAACTGCCTGTTGGCGTTGTGTAGCCCTCGCGCCCGCTGGAAATCGGGGAGCGGCCGACCTCGATACCACTCTTTAAAAATGCAGCGGATTGGGTGGTGAGATTGATCTCGATCGAAGGTTTGCCGATGATTCCGTCCCCGTTCCAAACCCAGTCCTGACGCGGTTTAGGCTCAGTCCTCTTCCCGGAACTTGAGGCGTAGGCGATTTGATTGTCGTCGGTCAGGTAGGCGGTCGAATAAACGCCGATTCGGGAATCGCCCGCACTCCGCGAGGACGAGGAGCAACCCATTGCGCCCATTGAAAGCACCGCAAGGGAGCCCGCAATGACACCACCTGAAACATGTAGCCGTTTCATAGCACGACAAACCTCGGTCAGGAGTGGTATTCCTGCAAACTCTTCACGCTATATCCGTGCTGGAGCATGGCGCGAATGGCTTGAACACTGGCGCGGGCGGCGCGAAGGGTGGTCATGGTCGGCACACGGGCGGCGGTGGCTGCACTGCGAATCGCCACCTCGTCCTCGCGGGGCACGGCACCATTCGGGGTGTTTAAAATAAATTTCACCTGCCCGTTTTTGATCGAGTCGACCACATTCGGCCGGCCTTCGCGGATTTTGAGCATGACGGGAACCTTGAGACCGTTTTTGGCGAAATAGGCAGCGGTGCCCGTGGAGGCATGGACTTTGAGTCCGAGTTCCACGAGATCTTTCGCGATTTCGAGAGCGGCGGGTTTGTCGGAGTCCTTCACGCTGATAAAGACATCGCCCGTGAGCGGCAGCGCAGGTTGTGCGGACATCTGGCTCTTCGCATAGGCGATGCCCAGATCGGGATCGATGCCCATGACTTCGCCGGTGGACCTCATTTCCGGGCCGAGAATGATGTCGATGCCGGGGAATTTGATGAACGGAAAAACGGCTTCCTTCACGGAGTAATAGGAAGGAATGACCTCCTCGGTGAAGCCGAGTTCGCGGAGTGTTTTTCCAGCCATGACCTTGGCGGCCAGCTTGGCGAGCGGAACGCCTGTGGCCTTGCTCACAAAAGGTGCCGTGCGCGAGGCCCGGGGGTTGACTTCGAGTATGTAAACGACCTCGTCCTTGACGGCGAACTGCACATTCATGAGTCCCCTCACCTGCAACTCGATGGCCATGGCCTTCGTGGCTTTTTTGATGGTCTCGAGGACCTGTGGCGAGAGCGAGAAACTCGGAATCACACAAGCGCTGTCGCCCGAGTGAATGCCCGCCTGTTCGATGTGCTCCATGACGCCGCCGATGACGCAGATTTCACCATCGGAGATGCAGTCTACATCGACTTCAGTGGCATCCTCAAGAAAACGGTCCACCAGCACAGGGCGCTCGGGACTGGCTTCCACAGCGGTGCGGATGTAGCGCCGGAGGTCGGCTTCATCGTGAACGATTTCCATGGCACGGCCGCCCAACACAAACGAAGGGCGCACCAGCACGGGATACCCGATGCGGGCGGCGACATCGACCGCCTCCTGCTCGTTCGTGGCAGTTCCGCCTTGGGTTTGGCGAAGGCCGAGTTTGTCGAGCATCGCGGAAAAGTGTTTCCGGTCCTCGGCCATTTCGATGCTGCGGGGCTGTGTGCCAATGATGTTGCAGCCATTGGCCTCCAAGCCTGCAGCGAGGTTCAGCGGGGTCTGACCGCCAAACTGCACGATTACGGCATCCGCCTTTTCTCGCTCATAGATGTTCAGCACATCCTCGAGCGTGAGAGGCTCGAAGTAGAGCTTGTCGCTGGTATCGTAATCGGTCGAAACAGTCTCGGGGTTCGAGTTGACCATGATGGTTTCCCAGCCGAGTTCCTTGAGGGCAAAAGCGGCATGCACGCAGCAGTAGTCGAACTCGATGCCTTGTCCGATGCGATTGGGTCCACCGCCCAGAATGAGCACCTTCTTTTTATCGCTGGCACGGGTTTCGTCCTCGTCGCCATAGGTCGAGTAATAATACGGCGTGAAAGCCTCAAACTCAGCCGCGCAGGTATCCACGAGACGGTAGGTGGGAACAATGCCTGCCGCTTTGCGGGCTTTGCGCACCTCGGGTTCGGTGGATTTCGTCAGATGGGCAAGCTGGCGGTCGGAAAAACCAAAACGCTTGGCGCGGCGGAAATCGGCGGCACCCAGTGGCGCGGGCAGAGCGGCGAGGCGTTTCTCCTCTTCCACAACAAGCCGGATATGCTCAAGAAACCATCTGTCAATCGAGGAAAGCTCGTGGACCTCCTCCACACTCAAACCGGCGAGAAACGCGTAACGCAGAAAAAAAACACGCTCCGCTCGCGGGGTGCGGAGCTTTTGCCGGATCGTTTCAATATCGGGCTCGATATCCTTGCCATCGGCTCCGTAGCCGAAGCGACCGATCTCAAGAGAGCGAAGCGCTTTCTGGAAGGATTCCTTAAAGGTGCGTCCGATGGCCATCGCCTCGCCCACACTCTTCATCTGCGTCGTGAGAGTTGGGTCGGCGGCAGGAAATTTCTCGAAGGTGAAACGCGGAATCTTTGTTACAACATAATCGATCGCCGGTTCAAAGCAGGCCGGTGTGGAGCGGGTGATGTCATTTTTCAGCTCATCCAGCGTGTAGCCGACGGCCAGCTTGGCGGCGATTTTGGCAATCGGAAACCCGGTGGCCTTCGAGGCCAGAGCCGAACTGCGAGAGACGCGAGGGTTCATTTCAATAACGACCATGCGGCCGTTGGCGGGATTCACAGCGAACTGGATGTTTGACCCACCGGTCTCGACACCGATAGCGCGAATGACGGCAAAACTGGCGTCGCGCATGGCTTGATATTCCTTGTCCGTGAGGGTCTGGATCGGCGCCACCGTGATCGAGTCACCCGTGTGCACGCCCATGGGATCAAGGTTCTCAATCGAACAAATGACCACGCAGTTGTCGGCGCGGTCGCGCATGACTTCCATCTCGAATTCCTTCCAGCCAAGCAAAGACTCCTCCACCAGCACCTCGCTCACGGGTGAGAGATCGAGGCCGCGGCGGCAGATTTCATCAAGCTCCTCGCGGTTGTAAGCGATGCCTCCCCCCGCTCCGCCAAGGGTGAATGCGGGGCGGATGATGAGCGGAAATGTTCCGATCTCCATACCAACAGCTCGCGCCTCTTCCAGCGTGTGGGCAACCCCCGAGCGGGCACAGTCGAGGCCGATCTCGAGCATGATGTTTTTGAAAATAAGACGATCCTCGCCACGCTTGATGGCTTCGGCATTTGCACCGATGAGCCTGGCCCCATGCCGCTCGAGCGCGCCGTTTTCAACGAGCGCCATGGCGGCATTGAGCGCGGTCTGGCCACCGAGTGTCGGCAGGACGGCATCGGGCTTTTCGCGCTCGAGGATTTTTTCAATGACCTCTGGAGTGATCGGCTCGATGTAGGTGCGCTGGGCAAACTCCGGATCGGTCATGATCGTGGCGGGATTCGAATTCACGAGCACGACTTCGTAGCCCTCCTCGGCGAGCGCTTTGCAGGCTTGAACGCCCGAGTAGTCGAATTCACAGCCCTGTCCGATCACAATGGGACCGGAACCAATGAGGAGGATTTTTTTGATCGAAGAGTCTTTCGGCATGGCGCGGGAGACTATGCGAACCCCATCGCGCAGGGCAACGAAATGGTTCGACTAAAAATGAACCTCGCTTCACAACCAAAACATGGAGCAACGCAAATACAGCACCGGCACCAAAGGCCGCTTGAAAAAACACAGCGACGAATGCCGCGAGTTCATCCACGCACACTCCCCGAGCTTCAGCCTCGCCAATGAGTTCATCGAATCCATCGACCCCGAGCGCGAGGACAAGGCATGGCAGCGGTTCATGTCTCCCGAGAGCGTCCTTCCTGAACTCGAGGCTTGGCTGCAAGGCGAGCCCCCGCCACCCCCAAAAAACACGCTTCACCCGAGCCTGCGCACCGCCTCCCAACTGGCGGCGGACGGCGGATTGCCCAAGCCGGAAAAAGAGGAGTAGCGGTTTTCCCGATACCTGTGCTTGGGGAAATTCTGCCCTCCCATCGGAACGAAACGCACCCTTTTCTTGACCTCGCGGGGGGGCTTAAGTAATTCCGAGCACCTGCGACGCCGTTTTTTGTGCGCCGCCGCCCATACCATGAGAATTCTCCGAAACGCCAATCACCTCTTCATCGCCCTGTTGCTCCCCCTCCTCGCGCTTGCGACCGGTCCTTCAAAACTCCACGCCCAAGAGCCGACCGACTCCGCCGGCCCGATCATTAAAGAGATCGCCGTAGAAACAGTCGGCGCACCGAGTATTTCCAAAGACCGCGTCCTTGCGAATCTCGCCACAAAGGTCGGCAAGCCCTACAGCGAGCGGACCGCCGAGCAGGATGTGCGCGCCCTTTACCAAACCGGCGGCGTTTCGAATGTGCGCCTCTTTGCAGAACCGCTCGGCGACGGCGTGAAAGTGACCGTGCTCCTCCAAGGCCGCCCAGTTGTTGAGGAAGTCATCATCGAGGGAGCTCAGGACATCCCGCTCAACCGCGTCCGCCGCGACCTCGGCGTTAAACCCGGCGATGTCGTGAACGACGAAAAAATCGAGCAGGACCGCCAAAAAATCCTGACTCTCTACGAGGATCGGAATTACTCCGATGTCAGCGTGCAATACCGCGTGGAGGAAATCCCCGGCAAAAACCGCGCCCGCGTCATTTTCGCCATTACCGAAGGCCCCAAGCTCATCGTCAAAAAAATCGTTTTCAACGGCAACGACTCGGTTCTTTCCAAAGACCTCCGCGCCGTGATGAAGACCAAACCGCTTGATCTCCTCACCTTCTTCAACAAGAGCGGACGCCTCACGCCATCGCAGGTCGAAGAAGACCGCGCCGCCATCCGCACGCTCTACCAGAACAGGGGCTTTGCTGATGTGGATGTCGCCCAAATCGAAACACAACCTCTTGAAAAAGGCGGCGTGGAGTTGGTGGTCAACATCACCGAGGGCACTCAATACCGAGTGAATGCCATCGCCGTCGATGGAGTGAACATCGTTCCCCAAGGCGAGGTTTCCAGTCTCCTGAAAATGAATGCAGGCCAGCTTTTCACCCCGAAAGGCATGAGTGAGGACATCAAAGCCATGCGCGATTTCTACGGCAGTCGCGGCTATGTCGATATGACGATCGCCCCCGAGGTGCTGCCTGCCGGTCCTGGTGCCGTGAATCTCACCTACCGCTTGGACGAGGGCGTCCAGTCCTACATCAACCTTGTCAACATTCAGGGAAATACAAGGACGCAGGACCGCGTGATCCGCCGTGAGTTGGCCGTGAAGCCAGGCGAGGTTTACGACACGACTCTTGTCGATGTGAGCAAGAAGCGCCTCGAGAACTTGAACTATTTTTCCAAAGTCGAGACCCAACCGGCCGACACGGTTGTCCCCGGCCGCAAGGATTTGAATGTGATCGTCGAGGAGAAACGCACCGGCTCGTTCAACTTCGGCGCGGGCTTCAGCACGATCGACAGCTTGATCGGCTTCGCCGAAATCCAGCAGTCGAACTTCGATATCACAAACTGGCCGAACCTCACCGGCGGCGGCCAGCGTTTCCGCATCCGCGCCCAATACGGTATCCTGCGCCAGGACTTCGTAGCCTCTCTCACCGAGCCTTGGTTCCTTGGCTACAAACTCTCCGCCGGCGTGGAAGCCTACTACCGCAATGCGGACTTCCTTTCGAATGTTTACGCCCAGGAAAATGCAGGCTTCGCCGTGCAGACACGCCAGCAAGTCTGGCGCGCACTCTCCGCCCGCACGGAATACCGCTTCGAACGCGTCGTGATCTACGATCTGGGTGACGATCTTTACAACGACTACTATGGCGACAATGGCGTATTTGGCGGAACCAGCAGCAACGGACAATACGGCCCTGTGATCAAGGATGCCGCCGGCACCTACTACAAGAGCGCCATCACAGGAGCGCTCGTGTGGGACACACGCGACAGCCTTTTCCTCACCCGCAAGGGCGAGCTTGTCGAACTCACCGGATTCCTCTCCGGCGGTTTCCTCGGAGGCACTGTGCAGGATTACGGCCTCTCCCTCGAAGCAGCCAAATATGTGCCGCTCCCATGGGATTTGATCTTCCTCGCCAAAGGCCAACTCGCCGTCACCAACGGCTGGGGACCAAACCAGTCATCTGATGACGACGGCTACGGAAACGGCGTTCCCATCTTTGACCGTCTCTACCTCGGCGGCGCCAATAACATGCGCGGCTTCAACTTCCGCGAAGTCGGACCGGTGGATGTCGATGACAACCCCATCGGCGGCAACTCCCTCGCCTATGTCACTCTCGAACTCACCTTCCCCATCATCAGCCGAGTGCGCGGTGCCGTCTTTACCGACGCCGGCTTTGTAAACCCGGATGCCTATGACTTCGGAGCCTCCGGCGCCAATGTCGATGTGGGCATCGGTCTGCGACTCGACCTGCCCATCGGCCCGATTCGCGTCGATTACGGTATTCCCGTCGTTTACGACAGCTGGAACGGACCTCCCGGAAAATTCAACTTCAACATCGGATACCAATTCTAATGCGAAAGGTCGTAGTGCATCTGCGACCTTGACCAAATCCTGAAGCCGTGCCATCTACCCACGGGCTCTCATTTTAACCCAAACACACAAACCAACCACAATGCTCAAATCCCTACTCTCAGCCGCCATCCTCACCACCGCCGTGCTCGCGTTCACGCCATCGGCCAACGCGCAAATGAAGATCGGCATTCTCGATATGAATGCCGTTTTCACCCAATACTACCGCACAAAAGATGCCGAGGCGAAGCTCAACGAATCCCGCGCAGCAGCCAAAAAAGAACTCGATGACCGCCTCGAGACCCTCAAAAAGGCGATGGAAGAAATCAATAAAATCAACGCCGATCTCGAAAAACCCGAACTCAGCAAAGACGCCAAGGAAAAGGCCACCAAGTCGCGCGATGAGAAAGTCGCAGAAGCCCGCAACCTCGACCGCGAAATCGCCGAGTTCCGTGGAACCCGCGAGCGCCAACTGCAGGAGCAATTCGTCCGCATGCGCAAAGACATCATCGACGACATTATGAAAATCGTGAACGACAAGGTCAAAAGCGCTGCCTATGATGTCGTCCTCGACAAATCCGGCATGAGCATGGGCCAGGTTCCCGTCGTCCTCTTCTCCGCTCCCAACCTCGACTTCAGCAAAGAGATCATCGACACGCTGAACAAGGACGCCGGCAAGGCGGCAGCAGCAGCCAAGAAACCCTAATGACTCTCCGTGAACTCGCCGGGCGCATCAACGCCCGGTTTGCTCCGGAAGCGGGGGATGTCGAGATTTCCAATGTGGCGTCGCTGGCCGATGCCAATCCAGGCGACATCTCCTTTTTCGGGAATCCGAAATACATCAACGCGCTCAGGAAGACCCGCGCCACAGCGGTGCTTCTTCCCGAGTCCTTTGAGGAGCAAATTCCAACACACGGCCTTTTTGTTGCCGATCCAGCGGCCGCATTTGCCCAAATTCTTCCTCTTTTTACCCCCCAACCCATCGTTCGCGAAGCGGGCATCCACCCGACGGCCGTGATTTCGCCGGATGCGGAAATCGGCGAGGCTTGCTCCATCGGCGCCCATGTGGTCATCGAAGCGGGAGCAAAAATTGGAGCTCGTTGCGTGATTGAAGCCCAATGTTTTATCGGGCAACAAACCACGCTCGGCGAAAACTGCCACCTTCACCCGCAAGTCACAGTCCGCGAGCGCTGCCGCATCGGCAACCGCGTCATCCTCCACTGCGGCGTCATGATCGGAGCCGATGGATTCGGCTACGAGTTCCGCGACGGAAAACAGGTAAAAATCCCGCAGACAGGCACCGTGCAGATCGATGATGATGTCGAGATCGGCGCCAACTCCGCGGTAGACCGCGCTCGTTTCGGCCGCACTTGGATTCAACGCGGCACCAAAATCGACAACCTGGTCCAGATCGGCCACAATGTGACCATCGGCGAGCATTGCATCCTCTGCGCCCAAGTCGGCATCTCCGGCAGCACCCGCATCGGGAACTATGTCACCCTCGCCGGCAAGGTCGGCCTCAGCGGCCACATCGAAATCGGCGATGAGGTGATGATTGGTGCCATGTCCGGTTTGGCAAAAAATGTGCCGCCCAAGACAATCATGTTCGGCGCCCCCGCCCAACCCATCCGCGAATACAAGGAAAACTACGCGCTGCTAAAAAACATCCGCAAGCTCTACAACCGCGTCAAAGCCCTCGAGGCCAAAAACCCTGAGTAGTGCTCGCATAAGCAGACGGTTTTTTAGACAGAATGATGGAGATATACCAATGGCTGCATGCTTTTGGATCGTTGAACAATGGCGCGTTAGCGCCCGGTCTCAGGGAGCGCGCCCGCCCTCGGGTGCCGTCGGGTGCGCCCCGCGCCCGACATGAAGAACTTCAAGCGGCCTCTGGCCGGATTTTTCCGATTACCATGAGAGGGCGTCCATCGGCAGGCACGAGGGCGAGCGCAACTTGTCAGTCGGTAGTCACGCAATTCACAGGCACCCACCTTTTTCATTGTGTTTAATACTGCTCATTTCGGGACCATCCCGCCGCATTGATGACCACGCTTGAAGTCCTCAACGCGGCGACCTCCTACCTCGATAAACAAGGCGTGGAGAGCGCGCGACTGAATGCCGAGTATCTCGTCGCCCATGTCCTCGGCAAAAAGAAGCGCATCGACCTCTACCTCGAGTTTGAGCGTCCGCTCGGCGAAAAAGAACGCGCCCCCCTTCGCGACTTGGTCAAGCGCCGATCCGAAGGCATCCCGCTCCAGCACCTCCTCGGCACCGCCGAGTTTTGCGGCCACACCTTCACCTGCGACGCCCGGGGACTCATCCCCCGCCCCGAAACCGAGCAACTCGTCGAACTCATCCTCAAAAGTTCACCCGCCGCCGAATCCATTCTGGATGTCGGCACCGGCAGCGGCGTCATTGCCATCAGCCTTGCACTCGCACTTCCCGCAGCCCGTATCTCCGCCTGCGACCTTTGGCCCGAAGCCCTCTCTCTCGCCCTCGAGAATGCCGCCCGCCATCAACTCGGCGACCGCATCGCTTTCCTCCAATCCGACCTCCTCGCCAATACCACAGAAACCTTCGCCATCATCGCCGCCAACCTCCCCTACATCCCGAGCGGCGATATTCCCCACCTCTCGCGCGAGGTGCAAAAAGACCCGCTCACCGCGCTGGATGGCGGCCCCGACGGGCTCGAACTCGTCGAGCGTCTCATCACTCAGGCCACATCGCGCCTCGCCCCAGGCGGCCTAATTGCGCTCGAGATCGGCCACGACCAAGCCGACCGCGTCGCCGCGCTCCTCGCCGCCAACAATTATCGGGACATCGCCGCCCATCGCGATTATCAAGACATTCAAAGATTCGTTTTAGCACGACATGGATAAAATTCTGGTTCACGGCGGACGCCGCCTCCGAGGCAATGTCAAAATCAGCGGCTCAAAAAACTCCGCTCTCCCCATCCTCGCCGCCACGCTTCTCACCAAGGAACCCTGCACCATCTCCCGCGTCCCCGATCTGAGTGACATCCACTACATGCTCACCATCCTGAGCGAACTCGGATGCGAAGTGGAACGCGCCAGTGGGACCGTTCAAATCAGGGCCGAAAAAATCCTCACGCAGGCCCCCTACGACATCGTGCGCAAGATGCGCGCCTCCGTTTGCATCCTCGGCCCCTTGCTCGGCCGCGAGCACGAAGCCACCGTCTCGCTCCCCGGCGGCTGCGTCATCGGTGACAGGCCGATCGATCTCCACCTGCGCGGCTTCGAAGCCCTCGGCGCGGCGGTAAAGGTCAGCGGCGGCAATGTGAAGGTTCTCGCCCCCAAGCTCACCGGAAATACCGTTTCCCTGCGCAGCACATTCGGCTCCACCGTGCTCGGCACCGGAAATGTCATGATGGCCGCCGTGCTGGCGGATGGCACCACCGTCATCGACGGAGCCGCAGAAGAACCCGAGGTCGTCGATCTCGCAAATTTCCTCATCGCCATGGGTGCAAAAATCGAAGGCGCCGGCACCCGCACAATCACCATCGAGGGCGTCAAAGAACTCCACGGCGCCGAGCACGAGGTCATTCCCGACCGCAATGCAGCCGGCACCGTCCTCGTCGCCGGAGCCATCTCGGGGGATGATGTCACCCTCCATCGCGTCAATCCCGAGCACCTCCACGCCGTCATCTCGCCACTCCGCGAGGCAGGTTTCCACATCGAAACCAACGGCAGCAAAATTTCCATCGCGCCCGGCACCAAACGCCGCCCCCTCAAGCTCGACACAGTCCCCTACCCCGGCTTCCCCACCGACATGC
>JBJTGE010000080.1:0-10010 GCA_046093785.1 Spartobacteria bacterium | reverse complement strand
GAAGTTTTAAGTTTTAAGAATTAAGTTTTAAGATTTCGCGACTCACTTGCCGCCATACCAGAGGCCTCGGCGCCAGTTGTGGCGGCGGAGTTTTTCCAGGAGGTCGGGGGCTAGGTCTGGCAGGTCGCTTGTGGCGCAGTTTGCCTCAGCCTGTGCGGTGTTGCGGATGCCGGGGATGACAGTTGAGACGGCGGGGTGGGCGAGCACGAACTTGAGCGATGCCTGTGCCATGATGAGACCGGTGCTTGAAATATCCTCGCGGATCGCTTCGGCGCGTTGGACGGCGCGACCCAAGCGGTCGCCAGCGAAATAGGAACTGCGGAAATCATCGGAGGGGAACTGGGTGTCGGCTGTGAACTTGCCGGTTAGGACGCCCTCGTCGAAAGCCACGCGCACAATGACGCCGACGCCGTGTTCCTGCGCCACATCGAGCAACTCGGCGGCGGGTTCCTGCTCGAAAAAATTGTAGATGACCTGCACGGAGTCGATCCATCCGCCGCGCATGAGATCGATAACACTGTTCTGGTCGTGCTCGGGAGTGGAGACGCCGATGAGGCCGATCTTGCCCTCGCGTTGCATGTCGCGGAGGAGCTTGAAGGGAGATGGATTGCGGTTCCAGGCGCGCGTCCAGCTGTGGAGCTGCAAAAGGTCGAGTCGCTCCGTGCCAAGGTTGGCGCAGCGTTGGGCAATGTTCTCCCGCAGGTAGGCCTCGGCGTAGCGTTCCTCGGCCTTGCAATGGGGGGACGGTGGCCAGATTCCCTCGTTGGGCGGGGTTTTGGTGGCGACGAAGATTTTGTCTGTTTTTCCGGCGGCGGCGCGTTCGCGAAGGACTTGGGCGATGAGTTTTTCGCTGCGTCCGTTACCATAGCCTGCTGCGGTGTCGATGAAGTTGCAGCCGAGGTCGAGCGCGCGGTGCAGGGCGGCGATCGAGTCGGCATCCGCCTGCTCGCCCCAACTGCCGCCGATGGCCCAAGCTCCAAAGCCGATTTCCGAGCAGTTGAATCCGTGTTTACCAAAAAGACGATTTTTCATGCTGAAGATGTTTCTATCGCAGAGAGGCGCCTTTACCAGCGCAGACCGCGCAAGCGCGCTGCCGCGCGGGGCCTGTAGCGGCTGTCTATGACTGCCGGGGAGGGAGACAGGATCATGGAGGACGGAGTTTTTTTTTGGTGGGTGCCGATGTGCTTCGCGGCGACGGCATTCTCGTAATTCTGGGTAGGGATGCTGCGCCGTCGGCGTCCCAAGATTCAGCCGCATGGCGGCGTTTCCCTTTGATGCAAAGGCGGCTTTGCCGCGAAAATGGGTCGGCGGCGGCGCGCCAACCCTACCTTGTATGCACGAGCGCGCTGCCGCGCGGGGCCTGTAGCGGCTGTCTATGGCTGCCGGGGAGGGATAGAATCATTTTTTGGAGGGTAGACTAAGGCTGGGGTGCTGTCTGAGCGTGGTTCGGTGCTGTCCGAGGGGATATTTGGGTCAAGCCGGAGGTCGACCCTCCAAGGATTGGCGCGCTGCCGCGCGGGCGTCGCAAAACAAACCAACTACTTGGCGGCGCCGAGGCGTTCGCGGTTGTAGCGGTTTTGGGTGATGTCGTCGGTCCAGGAGCGGTTTTTCAAATACCAGTCCACGGTTTTGGCGAGGCCGGTTTCGAAGGATTCGCGGGGTGCCCAGCCGAGTTCGGATTGGAGCTTTGAGCAGTTGATCGCGTAGCGGCGGTCGTGCCCGGGGCGGTCTGCGACATAGGTGATCTGGGCTGTGTAGGAGGCTCCGTCGGAGCGGGGGGATTTCGCGTCGAGGAGGGCACAGAGGGTTTCCACCACATCGAGGTTTGCGCGTTCGTTGAGGCCGCCGACATTGTAGGTTTCGCCTGTGCGTCCGCGTTGCAGAACGAGCCAGATGGCTGCGGCGTGGTCCTCGACATAGAGCCAGTCGCGAATCTGCTGTCCATCGCCATAGACTGGGAGCGGTTTGCCGTCGAGGGCGTTGAGGATCATGAGGGGGATGAGCTTCTCGGGAAAATGGTAGGGGCCGTAGTTGTTGGAGCAATTCGTCGTGAGGGTCGGCAGGCCGTAGGTGTGCTGGAAGGCCCTGACGAGGTGGTCGCTGGCGGCCTTGGAGGCGGCGTAGGGGCTGTTTGGCGCGAACGGTGTGGTCTCGGAAAATGCGGGATCGTGCGGGGCGAGGGTTCCGTAAACTTCGTCGGTCGAGACATGCAGGAAGCGGAATTTTTCGCGGCGCTCATCCGGCAGTTGGCTCCAGTGGAGGCGGGCAGCATTCAGCAGGCGAAGGCTGCCGGTGACATTGGTCTGGATGAATGGCTCGGGGGAGTCGATCGAGCGGTCCACATGCGACTCGGCGGCGAAATTCACGATGGCGTCGATGTGATGCTCCGCCAGCAAGCGGGCTACGAGCGCTTCATCGCCGATGTCGCCTTTTTGAAAAACATAGCGCGGGTCGGAGGCGAGGTCGGCGAGGTTGGCGGGGTTGCCTGCGTAGGTGAGGAGGTCGAGATTGACGAGTTTGCGCAGCGGCGAGTTGGCTTCGGTGAGGCGCTGACGAATGAAATTGCTGCCGATGAATCCGCAGCCCCCGGTGACAAGGATGTTCATGGATCGACGGGGTGTTTTTATTCCGTTTCTTCGCCCTCGGTGAGGACTTCATCGAGGCAGGCTTCGAACTCATCGAGGCCGGTGCTTGGAATAATAACGGAGTTCCTGCGCCCGTGGGCTTCCTCGGTGATCTTGAGGAAGCGGCCGCGGTCATTCTCGCGAAGCTCGATGATGATGTGCTTGCGTTCGACTTGGAGTTCGCGCAGGGCGATGGATTGTTCCATATGGAAGGACTGAAAGGCTATCGGAGGCGGGATGGGGGCATCAACCGAAAATCCTTGGCGCTCGAATTAATGTTTCGCTCCCAGCAAATAGTCGGGGTTGAGCTTTTTGAGGGCGGGAAGGGTAAAGAGACCGTCTTTGCGGATGAGTTTGCCGTCGAACCACACCTCGCCGCCGCCGTAGTCGGGGCGTTGGATGCACACCATGTCCCAGTGGATGCGGCTGGTGTTGCCGTTTCCCGCCGTTTTGTAGGCTTGGCCGGGCGTGAAGTGGAAGGAGCCGGAAATTTTTTCGTCGAAGAGGATGTCGCGCATCGGGTGCAGGATGTGCGGATTGAATCCGAGCGCGAACTCGCCGATGTAGCGGGCTCCGGCGTCGCTATCGAGGATGCGGTTGAGGGCGGCGGTGTTGTTCGCCGAGGCATTCTGCACGCTGCCTTCGGAGAACTCCAAGCGCACATTGTCGAAAGCGTGGCCCTGATAAATGCTCGGGACATTGAAGGTCACATGGCCTTCGACGCTTTTTTTCACAGGGCAGGAAAAAACCTCTCCGTCGGGGATGTTGCGGTCGCCGCCGCAGGTGATGGAGCCGATGTTTTTAATCGAGAAGCGCAGGTCGGTGTCGGGGCCTTTGATGTGAACCTTGTCGGTGCGGTCCATGAGTTCCTTGAGCGCCGTCATGCCGGGAGCCATACGGGCGTAGTCGAGCGTGCAGACCTTGAAGAAAAAATCTTCGAATGCGGGCGTGCTCATCTGCGCCTGCTGGGCCATGGCGGCTGTGGGCCAGCGGAGGACTACCCACTTTGTCTTGTTGATGCGCCAGTCCATGACAGGGCGCATGGCTCCGGAAACGAGACGCATTTTTTCATCCGGCACATCGGACATTTCGGTGATGTTGTGGCTACCGCGCACGGCGATGTAGGCCTGCATTTTTTTCATGCGGGCGAGTTCGACCGTGCGGGTCACATCGAGTTGGCCGGCATCCGCACCGAGGGCCATTTCGCGGCTGATGCGGGCGTGGTGGTTTTGCACGAACGGCACGGCTCCACAAGCGCGAGTGGCGCGGATGAGTGCGATGGCGATCTCCTCCGGCGCGTCGAAGATATCGATGAGCACATTTTCACCGGGTTGGAGTTTGGTGGAATGCCGCGTCAAGACATCGGCCAGTTGGTCACAGCGTGGATCGTGCATAGAAAAAATCAGCGGGGGATTCGCGAGGACAGCTCGCCCAGGCGTTGCGCGGCGTAGGCCGAGAGGGCGGGGCGGAGGAGGGGTAAGAGGAATTTCGCCAACTGGAAAAAAATGCTGAAAAAGCCCTGCCTTCCGGTGCGGGCGGATCCGGATTTTTCGGACTTCCCTCCTTTTTTCGCGGGACTTGGCACCTTACGCGTCTTCGGACCTGCGAGAATGTAGCCGAGCGCAGCGGCGCTTCCCAGCCAGGCAAGGGGACGGGTCTTCACCGATCGGCGGATTTTCGAGACGATGTCGATTTCTTCGGCGATGGAGGTGGTATCACGCGCGATCGCCACGCGGCTGCGGCGGAGTTCCTCGAGAATTTCCTGTTTGCTGGTCATGGCGCGGAGCTTTTGCGGAGGGATTCCAAATCGCGGGCAACCTCGCGGCGGGTTTCCTCAAAAATCGGTGTGCGGCTGTGGATTTTCACATGGCGGGCGCAGATGTAGGCCAGCACGGCGTGCAGCATGGTGAAGCCGCCCAAAATCCAAAGCCAGGAAATGCCTAAGACAAATGCGGCAAAGAACGCCACTGCCAGAATGAGGAGGAGGTAGCCGAAAGCTGCGAAAAACAACGCCGCCAAGAGCATGACAAGCAACCTGATCCCCAAGGCCGCCGCCTCCCGCGATTCCTCGCCGGCGAGGGCTCCCATGGCCTGCGCGTAGCGGCCCAGCGAGCCGACAAGGCTCATTAGCTCCGCCATGAGGCCCCTCGGAGCTGCAACCGTGGCTTTGGTGTCCAAAGCGGCTTAACGGCGGAGGAGCACTCCGAGCACGAAGCCGACGCCTGCGGCAATGGCCACGGCCTGGAGCGGATTTTGGCGAATGTAATTTTCGGCCTCGGTCTGGTAGTCGTGCGCGCGGTCGTAGGCATCCGAGTAAAGCGAGTTGGCGCGGTCGCGGACATTGCCATAGCTGGCGCTGGCGGCCTCTCCGAGATCTTTGGCTGCGGCTCCGAGGTGCTCGCGACCTGTTTCGTAGGCGGCTTTGGCCTGTTTTTTCGCAGTGTCGCCCACGGCACGACCGGCTTCGGCGGCTGCGTCGATGGCTTTTTTCGCGTGTTCGCTGCTGCTTTCGAGTTTTTTGCTCACGATATTGTTTTCAGTTGTTTCGGACATGATTTTGGACTCCTTCAAAGTCATCCTGCCACGGAATTGACCCTTGGCAAGAGCCTATGAGGGGTCGATCATGCGGGGTCTATGTCCCATGTCACAGCCTTCGCGCCCGGGCGCGTTGAAATTCTCGGAAATCACACGGACTACAACGGCGGCGTTGTTCTTTCCGCCGCTCTCCAGCTTGGTATCACGGCCACAGGCCGCCGCCTCGAAAATGGCGAGATACGGCTCTCGAGTTCGGGTGTTGCCCACGAAGGGAAAATCCAGCGCGCAGCAGGTCTGAAGAAAACCGGCGAGTGGATCGATTATCCCCTGGGAGTCGTCGAAATGCTCGCCCGTGCCGGTGCCGAAGCCGGTGGATTCGAGGCATCCTACGAATCCACGCTTCCCGCTGGCGCCGGGCTCTCGAGTTCCGCCGCCTTGGAGGTTGCCACGGCTGTGCTCCTCACGCGCCTCTACCCCTTTGAAATGTCCCGCATGGATTTGGCGAAACTCTGCCGCCGCGCGGAAAATGAATTCGTCGGTGTGAATTGCGGACTCCTCGATCAGGCCTCTTCCGTTTTCGGAAAAAAGGACCATCTGGTGTATCTCGACTGCCGCAGCGAATCAGTGGATGCCGTGCCGTTCCCATCCCATCTCGGATTGCTCATCATCAACTCCGGCGTGAAACACGCACTCACCGGCGGCGAATACAACGAGCGGCGCGAGCAGTGCTTTGAAGCCGCCCGATGCATGGGTGTGCCTGCCTTGCGTGACGCCACCAGCGCACAACTCGAAGCCGCTGCAATGCCTGATCTGGCCAAGCGCCGCGCCCGTCATGTGGTTGGCGAAAATGAACGCGTTCTTCTCGCAATCGACGCTCTCCGCTCAGGCCGCGCCGAGGAGTTCGGTCCGCTCATGTCGGCTTCACATCGCAGCTCGATCGGGAATTTTGAAAACAGCACGCCGGAACTCGACCTGCTCGTGAGCCTCGCCAACGCACAGCCCGGCTGTCTGGGCGCCCGCCTCACCGGCGGGGGATTCGGCGGCGCCATCGTTGCACTGGTCGAGAACGACGCCGCAGAGTCTGTGCGCATCGCGGTGGAGAACGCCTACGCCGCGCAAACCAAACACAAAGCCACCGGCATCCTCTGCCGCGCGGGGGATGGCGCGCTGCCTGCCGAAAATTAAGAGAACGACGATGAACGATCCCGAACGCAAAACAATCACCCAACTCCGCAACGAGTGCCGTGGCATTTCCCTCTCCGCGCGCCTGCGCGGGCAGGTCGATGAACTCACCAAAAAAGAATCTTCAAACGGAAAGCCTTATTGGGAAATGAAGGTCCGCGATGCGAGTGATGTCCTCACGCTCCGCGCATGGTCGGACACCGACGCCTTTGCGGCGTGTCAGGAACTCGCGCGCGGCGAGTGCGTGGAGGTGGAAGGGGAATTTGCCGTGAACGGCAGTTTCGGCCTGGATGCCCGGCGCTGGCGGATGCGGGCGCTCGCTCCCGAAGAAACGGCGGAACTTTTCGCCGGCGGCGAGGAAGAGACGGCTGCGCTGGAAAAGGACTTCGCCGATGTGCGGGAACTTGTGCAAACAATGCGTGATCCGCGTCTGCTTGGTCTGTGCGAGTTGTTTCTTCAGGAATTCGGACCCCGCTTCCGGCGTGCCTCCGCTGCGCGGCATAATCACCACGCCCACCGGGGCGGTTTGCTCCGTCACACGGGTCAGATGATGCGCTCCGCATCGGCCGTTTGCAGCGCGTATCCTGTTCTCAACCGCGATCTGCTGCTCGCCGGTGTTCTTTTTCACGATTGCGGGAAACTTTGGGAAATGTGTCCGCCCGAGGCTGGGTTTGAAATCCCTCGCGAACTGCGCGGAGAGCTTCTCGGGCACATCAGTATCGGCATCGAAGCGGTGAACGCCCTTTGGCGTAAGCTGCCTCTCGAGACCTGGCGCGGCATCGAGCCAGCCTCGGAGGATGTGCGCCTGCACATCCTGCACCTCATCGCTTCGCATCACGGGGAACTCCAATACGGATCCCCCGTCGAGCCCAAGACGCCCGAGGCCATCGCCCTCAACATGGTCGACAACCTCGATGCCAAGCTGGAAATGCTCTCGATGGCCTACACCCGCCAACCCGAAATCGCCCCCGGCATCCACGAGCGCGTCAAGGCGCTCAACACTTCTCCGGTCAAGCCGCTGGCAGCGTTCATCCTTGGCGAAGAAGGGTAGCGGAAAGTCCCGGGTATCACACCCGGTCGCGCGCTTCGTAATCCAGGGTAGGGATGCCGCGCCGTCGGCGTCCCAAGATTCAGCCGCCTGGGCGGCGTTTCTGCTGGATGCAAAGGCGGCTTTGCCGCGAAAATGGGTCAGCGACGGCGCGCCGACCCTACCTTTCATTTACGAGCGCGCTGCCGCGCGGTTGCTGTAGCGGCGTCTCTGTGAGCGCCGGGGGCGAACGCGCTTCCCGGGACAACAAAAAAGGCGGGGCATTGCTGCCCCGCCTTTTTTTAAGGGTTTTGAGTCCGCTTAGGCCTTCTGCTCGAGGATGGCGGCTTTGACCTGGGATGGGACTTCCTCGAAGTGCGAGGGTTCCATCGAGTAGGATGAGCGGCCTTTGGAGAGCGAGCGGATGGCGGTGGCGTATCCGAACATTTCGGCCAGAGGAACCTCGGCGTTGATTGTGCAGAGGTTGCCTTTGGTTTCCATGCCTTGGATGCGGGCGCGGCGGCGGTTGAGGTCTCCCATGATGTCGCCTTGGAACTCGTCTGGAGTCACATTTTCGACCTTCATGACCGGTTCGAGCAGGATCGGCTTGGCTTTTTTGAGGCCGTCCTTGAGCGCGAAGATGGCAGCCATTTTGAACGCCATTTCGTTCGAGTCCACATCGTGGTAGGAGCCGTCAGTGATGTCCACATGCACATCGATAACGGGGTAGCCGGCGACAACGCCGTTGAGGACAGCTTCCTTGAAGCCTTTCTCGACAGCGGGGATGTATTCCTTCGGAATCGTGCCGCCGACGATTTTGTTGTCAATGGTGAGGCCTTTGCCGCGCTCGTTCGGGCGGACTTTGCAGACCACATGGCCGTATTGACCGCGGCCGCCGGACTGCTTGACGAGTTTGCCTTCGCCTTCGGACTCGTTGAGAATGGTCTCCTTGTAGGCGATCTGTGGTTTGCCGGAGTTTGCTTCAACCTTGAATTCGCGCATCATGCGGTCGCGGATGATTTCGAGGTGGAGTTCGCCCATGCCGGCGATGATTGTTTGGCCGGTTTCCTCGTTGGTGAAAACGCGGAAGGTCGGGTCTTCCTCGGCGAGACGCTGCAGGGCGTTGCCCATCTTTTCTTGATCCTGCTTGGTCTTTGGTTCGACGGCCATCGAGATCACGGGATCGGGGAATGATGGCGGCTCGAGGAGGATTGGATGATCCTCGTCGCAGAGCGTGTCACCGGTGGTGATGTTTTTGATACCCACGATGGCGGCGATATCACCCGAGTAGCAGGTGTCGATATCCTCGCGCTTGTCGGCCTGAATCTGAATGAGGCGGCTGATGCGCTCGCGCTTGTTGGTGCGTGGGTTGTAAACGGTATCGCCTTTGGAGAGCTTGCCGGAGTAAACGCGGAAGAAAACGAGTTTGCCAACGAAGGGATCGCTCCAAAGTTTGAAAGCGAGCGAGCAGAACTTTGCGTTGTCGTTAGAAACGGCTTCCATGGGCTCGCCGTTGTCGGGGTTTTGACCCTTGGCGGCTGCAATGTCGAGCGGGCCGGGGAGGTAGTCCACCACGGCGTCAACGAGGTATTGGACGCCTTTGTTTTTGAAGGCGGATCCACCGGCGACGGGCACAAATTTGTTGGCGATCGTCTGGCGACGGATGGCGGCCTTGAGTTGTTGAATGGAGATGGGTTTTTCTTCGAGGAAGAGCATGCCGATCTCCTCGTCGAGGTCACACATTTGGGAGACGAGGTCTTCGTAGGCGGCTTTGGCCATGTCTTTCAGATCGTCTGGAATTTCCTCAACGGTGTAGGTCGAGCCCATGGCGTCGTTGTCATGGTAAATAACGGCCTTCTGGTTGATGACATCGATCTGGCCTTTGAGGTAATCCTCTTTGCCGAGCGGGATGAGGATTGGCCAGGCGTTGGCGCCGAGTTTTTGGCGCATGGAGTTCACAGCGTTGTCGAAATCGGCACCTGTGCGGTCCATTTTGTTCACGAACGCGATGCGGGGCACGCCGTATTTCGTGGCTTGGCGCCAGACGGTTTCGGATTGGGGTTGCACGCCTGCCACGCCGCAGAACACCGCAATGGCGCCGTCGAGAACGCGGAGGGAGCGCTCCACCTCGGCCGTGAAATCCACGTGGCCGGGAGTGTCGATAATATTGACGCGCATCTTGATGCCTTCGTATGCCTTGTAGATGCCTTCCTCGGCGCGCTGCATCCACGAGCAGGTGGTGGCGGCGGAAGTGATCGTGATGCCACGCTCGCGCTCTTGCTCCATCCAGTCGGTGACCGTTGTGCCTTCGTGCACTTCACCGATCTTGTGGATCATGCCGGTGTAGAAAAGAATACGCTCGGTGAGGGTGGTCTTGCCCGCGTCGATGTGGGCGGCGATACCGATGTTGCGTGTGCGCTCAAGCGGAAACGCGCGGTTCGGAGAGTTCGGGTTCGAGGAGTCGGTCGTAGCTGCCATAGGATCGTGTGAGGTTGTGTGTTTTTAGATTGGGTTTTGTCTCGGGAGGTCGCCGTGAGGTCTGATGCCTGTCTGGCGGTAATAAAAAGGGCGGTTTTTTCCGGGGTAAATAGCGCGCTTGGGAAATTTGCTACAAGCGGAAGTGGGCGATGGCGCGGTTGGGC
>JBJTGE010000079.1:0-4324 GCA_046093785.1 Spartobacteria bacterium | reverse complement strand
GGCGGTTGCTTCCCCCTTTGACCGTCAACGACTGAACGAGCGGGTTTTTGCGGATCTCGTGCCATCCCAAGTTGCCACCCTTGCCCATGGCATCGATCCCGAAGCACGAAAGACGCTGACGCTCGCCGACAGCGAGCAGCTTCTTCTCGACCGTGGCTATCTTTGGTTCCAGCCAAATAAAGGTGTCTTGCGCCCTACCGCAGCCGGCCTACTGCTCATGGGCAAGGATCCCAACGCCCTTTTCCATCACTGCCGCATTCAACTCGATTTTTACCCCGGAACGACCACTAACGAGGAGGCTTTCCTTGCCGAAACCATTCGCAGCAATGTTCCCGAATCCATCGACAGAGTGGTAGACCTCATTCGAAAAAACACCCGCAAGACGCCACGCGTCGTTGGGCTGAAGCGTGTCGAACTGCCTGAGTATCCCGAGACCGCCCTGCGCGAGGCCCTCATTAACGCTCTTGCTCATCGTGATTACGAGGATTCCACCCAGCATGTTTCTGTCGAAGTGTTCTTCGACCGAATCATCGTCACCAACCCTGGACTCCCCGTTGGTCATCCCTCCCTGAAGCGTCTTGAAAAGGGGGAAGCCTGCTCGCGCTCCCGCAACCCACTCCTCAGCCAGGGCCTGGTTTTCCTGAAGCTCATGGAGGAGCGCGGCACGGGTATCCGTCGCATGAGGCGGGCCATGCTCGATCATGGCTTGGAACTTCCGCATGTCGCCCTTGATGAAGACCGCTTCGTCCTGACTCTCCCCGGCCCTAGCCACGATCTCAGCCGGATCAAGGCTCCCGCAGCGGACGCCCAAACCCTGCCCCAATCCGTGCTGGCAGAACTCAACCCAAGGCAGATCGCCATCGTAAAACGCCTGGCTGCCGGAGAGGCGCTGACCAGCGCTCAAATGCAGAGCGATTTCTCCATCACCCGCGAGACGGTTGCTCGTGATATGGCGACTCTCGTCGAGCTGAACCTTGCTCAGAAAACAGGGAAAGCTCGTGCGACCCGTTATCTCTACGCACCGTCCGAATCGTCAGGAATCGTCAGATGAAATTCTCGAATCGTCAGATTTTCACATCGCGTCCCCCCTCGGAAACAGTAAGCGCCAAGCATCCGATAATCATCCGATTTGCTTCCTGGAATTATCCGATCAGTGCCGGAAGATTCCTCGGTGTCCAGTCCGAATCGACTGATTCACCGGCCTTGGTGTAGCCCACCATTCCCGACAAACCCACCAGTCGCCTCCAGAAATACCGGCTCACCGCCAAGGGCCAAGCGTTGCTGACGGAACTGCAAAAACAAGGAGGTAAGCCATGAAAACTGGCCGAGGCACGACTTCGGGAAAAGGGCTATCTTCTTCCGGCGCGTTCTTGGGAGTGATGAAGTCTCCCTGCCCAATCGTTGACGGCGACACGCTACGAAGATAGGCTTCCCGCCTTGCAAGATGACCACGCTTGACCGCTATGTTTTGCGGAAATTTTCCGTTCCATTTCTTTACTGCTTTGCCGGGTTTGTAGGCATCTGGTTCATTTTCGACCTCGCTGACAATCTTCAGGATTTCATTCAGGGGCAGGCTTCTGTGGAGGCGCTTGTGGATTACTATGCCTCGCAGGTTCCGGAAATTATCGTCATCGCCCTGCCTCTGGCCACGCTGTTGGCTTTGCTCTACTCGCTGGCGGGCATGTCGCGCTCGAACGAGATCATTTCCATGCTGGGCGCTGGGCGGAGTATTTTAAGGATTCTCATGCCATTGCTTTTCGTGGGGCTTCTTCTCACCGGGGTCACGGCCTTTTTCAACTACGAGGGCGCGCCCCATGCGACGGGAATGAAAAAAGTCATCGTCGGTGACATTAAACGCGGAAAGAAAAGCGACAAAACCATGAAGGGACATCTCTTCCGCAACCGCGAGGAACAGCGGACATGGTTTGTGGCCCGCATGTCGCTGCGCGGGGAACGGATGCAGGATGTGCAAATCATCCAACAGGATGCCGAGGGAAACATCCTTCAACAATGGTATGCGAGGGAGGCTGTTTTTGATCCGATTGTGTCCCGCTGGACGCTGCTCGGCGGGAAACATGTCGAGATGGATACGGAGGGTAATATTCTCAAAAGCGAGATGCCGGGAAACATCTTCATCGATGGATGGTCTGAAACACCGTGGCGCATTTCCAGTTCCATGCTGAATGCCGATTTCCTCTCGGTTCCGGAGTTGAATGACTATCTGAAATACAACGCCGACTTTCCCGACAACCGCTTGGCTGCCTACCGCACCCACTGGCACTACCGCTGGGCCATGCCTGCGGTTTGTTTTCTCGTGATCTTCGTGGCGGCACCGTGCGGGATTGTTTACTCGCGTCGAGGTGTGCTGGGTGGCGTCGCGCTGGCGATCGGCATGTTTTTCTCGCTCGTATTTGTAAGCAGTCTTTTTGTGGCCCTCGGAAAGGGCGGCCGGGTGTCGCCTTTCACTGCGGCATGGGGGCCGATGATTGCTTTCTTCATCGTGGGGCTTGTCCTTCTCTGGATGAAGTCGACAAACCGCGAGATGCCTAAATTCAAAAAACCTGGACTTTCATGATGCAAGCCGACTGGGAGATCAAATCACGCGCTCACACCTGCGCCCGCACCGGATACGAATTCCGCGAGGGCGATTACTTTTACACCCTTCTGATTCGCGAAGGCGATGGGTTCCGCCGCGAGGATCTTTGCGAGGAGGCTTGGACCAACAGGAATGACAACATTCAGCCCTTCTCTTTCTGGCGCTCAAAATACGAACCGCCCGCCGCTGCCGCTCCAGAGCCTTTTGCGAAGGACGATGCCGAGGGGCTTCTTCGCCGCCTCATCGCAGAAAACGACCCCTCCCGCAAAAACGCCTGCTATATTCTCGCGCTCATGCTGGAGCGAAAAAAAATGCTGCGTCCGGTCGAGAGCCGCGATGAAGACATGCTTGTTTACGAACATGTCGTCACAGGCGAAACAATCGTCATCGCCAATCCCCACTTGAGTTTTGAGCAAATCCCGGATGTCCAACGCGAGGTGGGCGCACTCTTGGAACACGGGCTCTGACATGCCAGCCGGGCCGCTGCTCTTCCTCGCCCCGATGGCGGGAGTAACAAATACCGTCTTCCGCGGCCTGTGCAAAAATCTGGGAGCGGATGTCCTCACGACGGAGTTCGTCTCCGCCGAGGGCATTCTGCACCGAAACGAACGCACGCGGCGATATCTGGAGTTCCAGCCGGAGGAGCGGCCGCTCGGTATTCAGCTCTTTGGAGCAGATCCCGCGCGCTTGGCCGAGGCGGTGAAAGCCGTCATCGACTGGGTCTCGCCGGATTTCATCGACCTCAATTTCGGTTGTCCGGTGAACAAGGTCGTGGCCCGCAATGGCGGATCGGCCTTGCTGAAGGATTGCCCGCTCCTGGCCAGCGTGGCCCGCGAGGTTGTCGCTGCGGCGGGCAGCCTGCCGGTCACGGCAAAAATCCGCATCGGTTGGGATTCTCGCTCGGTCAACGCCCTCGAAACCGCCCGCATTCTCGAAGGCGAAGGGATTTCGCGCCTCGCCGTTCATGGGCGCACCAAGGAGCAAGGCTACACAGGCGAGGCGGATTGGCAGGTCATCGGAGCGGTGGCGAACGCCGTCAAAATTCCCGTCATTGGAAACGGAGATATTGATTCTGCCGCAGTGGCCCTTCAGCACTTGAAGGAAACAAATGTCGCTGGCTTGATGATCGGTCGCGCCGCGATGTGCCATCCCTGGATTTTTCGCGAAATCCGCTCGGCCATCGAGGGTGGTGGCGCTCCCGAAGCCGTGACCCTCCGGATGAAATGGGACTTCATTATCGATCACACGCGGCGCGAGATCGAGTGGTGGAGCGGCAAGGAGGAGTTGGCGATACGGTCAATGCGCGCACGCTTCATGTCCTACACGAAAGGCCTGCCGGGCGGCGCCCGACTGAGAGAGCGCTTGCAGCAGGTGACCTCTGCGGAATCCCTCGAAGCCATCGCCGAAGGGCATCTGCTGGAATACGGCGATCAGCCGGTCTGAAGGCAAAGTCTCCAAGGTTTTGGATTTTCGGATGATTTCGCTTCGATAAGTCTCGGGGAGCGCGCCCGCCCTCTGGTGCACCGACACGCGCCCTCGCGGGGCGATTGGAAAAATCCGGCCAGAGGCCGCTCGAAGTTCTCAATGTCGGGCGCGGGGCGCACCCGACGGCACCCGAGGGCGGGCGCGCTCCCCGAGACCAAGCGCTGCCGCGCTACTGTTCCTCTCATCACTCCAAAAACAACCGACTCCCCTTCGGCGCAAATCTCCCGATATTCGCCTCCGGGC
>JBJTGE010000078.1:0-15184 GCA_046093785.1 Spartobacteria bacterium | reverse complement strand
GATAATGGCTAGACCCATCCAGCAATCCAGCACGCCTTCCCGCATCGCACGCCGCATCCGGCGGGCTCGCAACGATGCGGTTTTCACCACGGGCGACTTTTTGGATTTGGACTCGCGCTCGGCGGTGGACGCCGCCCTTTCCTGGCTCACCCGCAAAGGAGAGATTCGCCGTCTCGCCCGCGGCATGTATTTTCGACCGCGCATGAATCCCTGGCTGGGAGAAGTCGCTCCATCCAAGGAGGCCGTGGTGACAGCGCTTGCCCGTCGCGACCATATGCGTGTGCGCAAGATCGACGCCAGCGCGGCCAATCTGCTCGGCCTGAGCGAGCAGGTGCCTGCGCAGGTGGATTACCTCACGGACGGGCGTAGTCGCACGGTGAAAGCCGGTCCACATATCATCAAATTCCGCCATGTGGCACCGCGCACGATCGCTCCCGAAAACAGCACTATGGGGATGGTGATCGCGGGCCTGCGGAATCTTGGGAAAAGCAAGATCACGCCGGAGCACCTGCGCCGACTACAAGCAACGATCCCAGCGAAAGAACGCCGCCACCTGCTGGACGATCTCACATTGGCACCGGGTTGGATGCACCCGCATTTGCAGGCCCTCGCTGGGGAGGAATCGCCGTGAACCGCTTTGCAACCATACCTGAACGAGATCGGACAGACTTTTTCATCCGCTACGAAGAGCGCACCCGCGTGGATCCTGCGATCACCGAAAAGGATTTTTGGGTGTGCTGGCTCTTGGGCCTGATTTTTTCAACGCCGGAGCTTGGCGAAAATGCTGTGTTCAAAGGCGGCACTTCGCTTTCCAAAGTGTTTGGGGTGATTAATCGGTTTTCGGAGGATGTGGATCTCGGCCTCAGTCCGGAATCGCTCGGCCACCCGGAAAGCGAAATCGACGAGGCACCGACCAAGACCGCCCGTGCGAAGCGCGCCGCAGCACTACTGGCCGCCTGCGCCCAGAAAGTGGAAACCGAGTTTCTGCCCGTGTTGGAAAAACTCATCTCCGGGCAACTCGGAGGGAAAACCGGCGGACGCCCTTGGCTGCGCTATGAACTCGAGGAGGCGTCGCATTCGCCGGTGATCCATTTCGATTACCCGACCACGCTCCCGAATCCGCTTCCCTACATTCGAACGGCCGTGAAGATCGAGTTCGGCTCTCTCACCGACCAGCGCCCTACGGGCACGCACCGAATCGTTCCGCTGGTGGCGGAGTTGGCTCCGGAAGCGTTCGTAGACTTTCAGGCGGAGGTTGTGGCGTTGGAAGTCGAGCGGACATTCTGGGAGAAGGCGACAATCCTCCACGCGGAATTCCACCGCCCTGCCGACAAGGCCCAGCCGCCACGATACGCACGGCACTTCTCGGACTTCGTTGCGCTCTGGCGGAATCCATCGGGGCGGACGGCGGCAAAGCGGCTGGATTTGCTGGAGCGCGTGCGTTTGCACAAGAGTCGCTATTTCGCCTCAAGCTGGACTCACTACGAATCGGCCGTTCCGAGAACGTTGCGCTTGCTTCCACCCGAATTCCGCATGGCCGAACTGCGGCGCGATTATCTCGCGATGCGCCCGATGTTCCTCGGCGAGCCGATCTCCTTTGATGAGATGATGTCCGTGCTGGCTGAAGTGGAGGAGGCTTTAAACCGATGACGAGCAACTTACATTTCCTCGCCACCGAATGGCCCGAAGTGGTTTGAGAAAATAGAGCGCCGCCTCATCCTTGAAGACACCGCCGCAAACCTGCGCTCCAACCCCGCTGTCCGCTCCGCTTTTAGACCAAAATCCGAATGCTTTTGGACTTCTGGAATGTAGCGCGGGCGTCTCGCCTGCGGTCGTATGTCGTTCGAAGTCAGGCGAGACGCCTGACCTACATGAACGCCTGCGAAAATCCACAACCTTGGAGACTTTGGTATTAGACAATGGCGCGGCAGCGCCCGACATAGAGACCTTCGAGCGACCTCTGGCCGGTTTTTTCAAGCCACCCCGCGAGGGCGCGAGGCGGAACGCCCGAGGGCGGGCGCGCTCCCCGGGACGAGTCGAATTTTAGCGACCAACACTATTCCCGGTCGAACACCGCAGGGAGTAGCAGTTGCCACATGGGCCGGCGGCGGAGGATCACATCGGCATCCACCGTGGAGCCTATGGCCAGGGCGACGGGGGATTCCGTGACATCCACTGTGGCCTCGTAACGCCTCACGCCGCCGCGATCGCCCTCGGGGAAGGTGGGCTCGGTGGAAACTTTGCGCAGGACGCCATGGGCGTGGCCGTATTTGAACCACGGGATCGAGAGGGGACGCATGATCACCTCCTGGCCGGCGGCGACACGGATGATCTTTTCCTCGGCGAGGAGGATTTTGACACGGTTGGCGGGGCCGCGCGAGATGTGGGCGAGTTTCTCACCCGCACCCACCGGCATTCCCTGACGGCGCTTCTCGACAAGGGTGATGAGGCCATCCTCCGTCGCGCGGACGAGGCACCGCTCGACCATGGCGGCGGCATTGTCCCTCTCGACTTTCCAGCGGCCCACGACGGCTTTTGCGGCGGCGGTCTCCGCCTCGGCTTCGGCAATGACCTGCTCGCGATAGCCGCTGCGGAGGATGTCGAGTTTCTCCTGGATTTTTTCCACCTCGCCGCGCGCCACTTCGCGCTGGGCGAGCGAGCGGTCGTAATCCTGCCTGCTCGCGCCTCCGGTGCGGCTCAAGCCCTCGTAGCGCTCGCACTCGCGCTCCGCGAGGGCAAGGCGTTCGTTTGCCTGCTTCAGCTCCTCGGGCACATGCCAGAATTCCTTTGGCAGCGGGAGGCCGTTGATCTTTTGAAGTTGCGCCTCTTTCAAGCGAAGCGCGGCCTCGGCCTCCGCGAGCGAGGCTGCGGCGGAAGCCGACTTCTGGGTGTGAAAAATGGCGTCCAACTCGAACAGGACATCCCCCTTTTTCACCATGGCCCCCTCGAAGCAGCGAATCGAAGCGAGCAGTCCCTCTTGCGGGGAAAAGACATGCACATCGTCCTGCGCCCTCACCACACCGGTGGCGGGAACTTTCTCATCCACCGGCAGCAACAGCACCATCAAGGCAATCAAAGGAATGATCAAAAAGGCGGCTGAAAAAATAACAAACCGCATGCGGCGGAGGCGCATCTGGATCGATGAGGAAAAGGCGGACATGTGAAAAGACTTCAAGCCGCCACCTGCGAAACGACGGAGAGCTTCTGCAGATTGCGATAGGGCCCCTCCACCGCCATGAGTTCCTCATGCGTTCCCAGTTGCGCCAGGCGGCCGGACTCCATCACGGCGATGCGATGGGCGCGGCGGATCGTGCTGAGCCGGTGGGCAACGATGAAGACCGTGCGGCCCTCCATGAGCGTGTCGAGGGATTCCTGCACGAGCGCCTCGCTTTCGTTGTCGAGCGCGCTGGTGGCCTCGTCGAAAATCAAAATCCGGGGGTCTTTCAACAAGCAGCGGGCGATGGCGATCCGTTGGCGCTGACCGCCGGAGAGCGTCGCCCCGCCTTGACCCACCTGCGCTTTGAGCCCGCCCTCCATCTTGGCGATGAATTCCCACGCATTCGCCAACTCGGCCGCGCGGCGCACCTCGTCCTCGGTCGCATCGGGCCTTCCGTAGCGGATGTTTTCATCAATCGAGCCCGAAAAGAGAAAGTTGTCCTGGAGGACGATCCCGATCTGCTGGCGGTAAACATCGTAGTCCAGCGAGCGCAGATCATGCCCGTCGATGCGAATCGTTCCCGAGGAAGGATCGTAGAAGCGCGTGAGAAGGCTGATGAGCGTGGACTTCCCGCTGCCACTCGGGCCAACGAGGGCGATGATCTCGCCGGCGGGGACATTCAGGCTGAAGCCGCTCACCGCAACCCCCCGGTCGTAGGAGAAGCTCACCTGCTCGAAATCCACCGCTCCGCGCAGCGCGGGCAATGCGACAGGATTCGCGATTTCGGTGATGTTCGGCCGTATGTCGTGGAGGCTGAGAATGCGTTCGAAGCCGGTGCGCGCGTTGGTGCTGATTTGAATGAGGCTGGAGAGGTTTTGGAGCGGCCCGTAGAGCATCATGAGATAACTCGTGAAAGCCACAAAAGACCCGAGCGACATGGTGCCATACATCACGCTGCTCGCGCCCCAGAGCAGCACGGAGCCGTAAACAACGGCGAAAATCGTCGACAGGAAGAAATACATGCGATTGCCCATGAGGGACAACTCCAGCTCGTGGGGAAAATTTTCGCGGATGCGCTGGATGAAGCGCCTGCGTTCATGATCCTCTTGGGCGAAACATTTCACGACCTTGATGCCAGTGAATGTCTCTCCCAGCGTGCCTGCCAGGGCGGATTGGCGCTCCTGCACATCGTGCGAGCGCGTGTGGAGGCCGCGCCGATATAGGTGGATCACGGCAAAATAAACAGGCAGGCTCGCCGTGCAGAAGAGCGCCATTTTCCAATTCAGGAAAAACATGATCGTCATCGCCAGGGCGAGGGATACCAGACTGTTGGAAATCGTCGTGAGCGCCGTGTTGATGAACTGCTGCACGGCGGTGGCATCGTGGACGACACGGTTCACGAGACTCGCCGTGCGCTGGGTTTCGTAAAACGAGAGATGCAGCATCTGAAGGTGGTGGAACAAAGCGCGGCGGATGTCGAAGACCACGCGCTGGCCGGCATAGTAGAGCAGGTAGTTGTGCCCGTAGCCCACGAGATAGCGCACACCCTCGAGGATGAGAAAGGTCGCCACAATACCTGCGAGGAACGGCACATTCCGGCCGGGAATCGCCTCGTCGATGACGAGCTTCATGAAAAGCGGCGCCATCGTGGCAATCGACACCGAGATCAAATTGCCGACAGCCGAAACGCCAAGCAGCCCCTTGTAGCGGCGCACATAGGCCCAAAACCGGGCGGCCACAGGCTTCGAACGATCACTCATCGCGAGTAAAAAATGTTCATCTGGAATCTGTGGATCGGAATATCAGCACAGGACATCCTTCCATGCGAATGAAATTTTTTTTCGCGCCACCGGATTTTGCGCGGGCCGGGCGCACTACCCGCTTTTCGAATCGAGAAAAATGGAAACGACTCCGGCCTCGTCGGAAGCAGGCCGCACCTCGGGGATGTGCAGGGGCAAATCCGGCGCCCCATGGACATAAAACATCTCCATCGCCCCCTTGCCCTTCACCTCCAACAGGCCGCGCGACTCGACTTCGAATCCATCGCCGATGAGGGCCCGCGTGGCGGCGGAGATGTTGATCTGCATGGGTTCGGCGCGGCTTTCCATGCGGCTGGCGGTGTTCACCCCGTCGCCAAAGATGTCGTAAATGTATTTCAAGCGACCGATCACACCCGCTGTGACGGCGCCGGAGTGGATGCCGATGCGGCAGGACCACACGCGATTTGCGGTTTGGTTCCGCCTCTCGACAAAAGCCCTCATCGCCAGCGCGGCCTGCACGATCGCCTTGGCGTGGTCGGGATTGCTCTCGGGCATGCCGCAAACCGCGAGGTAGGCGTCGCCGATGGTCTTGATGCGCTCGCACGCATGGCGGGTGATGATTTCGTCGAAGGCGGAGAATATCTCGTTGAGCTCGCTGAAAAGCTCGTCGGGCGTGAGGGCCTCCGCCAGCGCGGTGAAACCCACAAAATCAAGAAACAGCACGCTCACATGATCAAAGCGCTCGGGTTCCGTGCGTCCGAATTGCCGCAGCTCCTCGATGGATTTGCGCGGCAGGATGTTCAGCAGGAGCTTCTCGACGCGGATTTTCTCGATCTCGATCTCGCGCTTTTGTTTCTCGATGAGAAGACTGTAGGAGGCCACCATCGCCTCGGCCTCCTCGAGCGCGGCTCCGCTGCGCCCTTCGACCAAAAGCTCGCCGCCGGGGAGACGGCTGAAAAAATATTGCGCCGTGAAAGACGGCTCGGCCAGCGAGCGCTGCTCGTGGCGGGCCTCCTTGCCGCGCGAGAGCTTGGACAGGAGGCGAGCGAAATCCGCCGAGGGCATCAGGTCGGCGAGCGACTTCCCCTCTGCGGCTCCCAGCCAGATTCCCGCACAACGATTCGCCGTGCGGATTTTCCAGTCTTCAGGGGAAACAACGAGCACCGGGACTTCGAGAGCCTCGAGCAACTCAAAGGCGCCTCCGCTCACGCCGTTACGATGCTCCCGCGCGCACCCGCGACGATCCCCATGACCGTGGCCACATCCCCGGCCTCCATGCCCGCATCCTCAAGTGTCTCCTGTAAAATCTCCGCAACCTCGTCGAAGGCGGCGCCGGTGATTTTAAGCGAGTGATGCGCGGCTCCGAGTTCGCGGCCTGTGTATTCGGCCGGACCACCGAGCACATGCGCGATGAATTTTGTCTGGTGGTCGATGATCCTTTCCATGTTGGCGTGCTCAAAATACGGCTTGAGATTCGGACTCTGGAGCACCCCTCTGTAGAATTCCCTTACGATTTTGCTGACTGTTGCGAAGCCACCATACTTGTCGAATAAGGATTGCATGCGGCGAGAGTGCCTTCCCTTTCAAGGGTGTCAATCAACCATTTGGAATTTTTTCAAGTGGCATCCTCGATTTTCAGTCCGGACAAGTCGGGCTGGAAAAGCTCGGGGGCGAGCTTGGGATTTCGCTCGATGAGGGTGAACTCGGTGGAAACCTCGCTGCCGTCGCGGAAGGCCATTTCAAAAAGCGAAACAGCACCGCTGGAGGCCTCGAAGCGGATGCGCAGGGATTTCATCCCCTCGGCAAGGCGGGCCCGTGTGGCAGCGGAGATGTTGATCTGCATGGGCTCGGCGCGACTTTCCATGCGGCTGGCGGTGTTCACCCCGTCGCCAAAGATGTCGTAGATGTATTTCAAGCGACCGATCACACCCGCTGTGACGGCGCCTGCTGAGAATCCTCGCCGCACGCACCGGAGGATTGCAGAATTTCGCCGAGGTGGGCCGACTCGCTGGCATCAGCACGAGCACGCTCAAGCGTTATGTCGCGTTGCTGCGGGCAATGTATCTCCATCTTGAAATTCCGGTCATATTATTTCCGAACGTCCGCGATCACCGATGGCTGCCCGTGGCGCGATCCATGCCGGGCGAGGAACAAGCCCAAGCATGGAGCGTGACGCGGGGAGCCATTCGGTGGGTCGCATTGTTCGCGTTTATTTTCGATTCCTCAGTATTCTCCGCACACGGCTTGGACGTCGGGCTGCATGGATCACAAGAGAAATGATCCACACACCATCATGCAATCGAAAGAAAACGGAATATGGAAATGGCTTTATGAGAATCTTACGGAAGTCCTGATACGAGCTTCGGTAAATGTGACCGTTCTGCTGAATTATCGGCAAGTAGCTGTAGAAGGTTGCAATGAACCGATCCCCCAAGCCGTGATATCCGTCGTCATCATACCATGCAGCGGCCTCCGCAATGTCATGCAACACCGCAGGAAGTATCCGTATATCTTTCATGCGCGAAGCGCATTTAATTCTTTCTTGAACTGTTCAACGCTCAAAGCAGTGTCAGGGTTTTGCAAAAACATAGCCCATCTGGAATCAAGCAAATCCTTCTCCTCTTGATTGACTTCAAGCTCCTCGAACTCAGGAGTGACAGTCTGCCAGATCTCGTCAACCAACTCCAGCTTCTCTCGAACTGATAGCGACTTAACTTGTGGTAGGATAGAAGCCTTCATTGGTGTATCCTACCACATTGCGCTTGGAGGCCAAGCAGGATTTGACAAGCAGCAGAGTCATTTTTTTTGCGAGCGGCCGAAGTCACCGCACCCCTGTCCGATAGAGTGACTCCGATTACTGAGTAAGGGTGAAGTAGTCATGTAAGATTCAACTCAAAGCGGGTCAGGGGTTTGTTGGGCTTATCGGAATTAAGCAAACTGTGATCCAAAACATGGCCTCGAACATCTACAAGCCTCCCGCTCGCATCGAAGAAAAATGTCAGCTTACCGCAACGGTAGATGGAACTCGAGAGTGCTTGCCCTTACAAGGCTGTCAATCAACCATTTGAAAATTTTTTTAAGACGGATTTTCGATTTTGAAGCCTGACAAGTCGGGCTGGAAAAGCTCGGGGGCGAGCTTGGGATTCCGCTCGATGAGGGTGAATTCTGTGGAAACTTCGCTGCCGTCGCGGACGGCCATTTCAAAAAGCGAGACAGCACAGCTGGAGGACACGAAGCAGATGCGCAGGGATTTCTTACCCTCGGCGAGCCGGGGGTCCTTGGGACGGAGAAGCAGGTCGATCCGGCCCGCGTTGTTTTCCAAGGAGAGAACCTCGAAGCGGCGGGAAAATTCCTCAAGAGAAACGGCGAACGGCACGGGCAATTCCTGGAAAACACGGCTTGCGGGTGATGATGCCGAAAGCCGGCGGGCGAGGGATTTTTTGGGTTCGATAACGAGGAATTCGTTGGGGGATTTTACGACAAGCATTTCCACGGGGTTCCCGACTTGCCAGCGGAAGCGACCATCCGCGCCGAACCAGACCGTGCCAGCCTTTTTGAGTGGAATGCGCAATGCGGGAAGGCGGCGGGTCTGCAAGAAATCCGCGCGCAATGAGCGGATCGACGATTGCTTGGCAATCCAGTCCCGAAGGATGGCATCCGTGACCTCCGCACGAACAGGAAGGGCGAGCCACACGATGAAGAGGAGAAGATGACGAATCATTGGCGTTTGATTTTTCCGCTGGCTGTGAGCGGGATTTTTTCCACGAAGTGGATTTCCATGGGAACCTTGTGGGCGGAAAGCTCGCGGCGGCACAGCTTGAGCAAATCAAGGCGGGACGGCGCTTCGCAGTCAGCAGAAACGACAACCTCGGCGATCGGAACCATGCCGAAATCGGGGTGTTTGCGGGCGATCACTCGGCTGCACGCCACGGAGGGATGGGCATTCAAAACAAGCTCGACCTCATCGGGAAAAAACTTCATTCCCCCGATCGAAATCGCCGTGCTGGTGCGCCCGAGGAGGGTGATGAATCCTTGGTCATCAATTTCGGCGATGTCGCCCGTCGCAAACCATCCCTCCCCATCCAAGATGTCGGCGCGGGGTTTCCAAGGCGAGAGGTAGGCATCCAGACAACCCGGCCCGCGCAGGTGGAGTTGGGAGTCTTTGAGTTTGGCTTCGAAGGAAGGCTGCGGACGCCCAATCGAGGCGGGCCGGAGTTCAGGAGACGGCGAGTTCAGGCATGGCAGCCCGACTTCGATAATACCGAGAGCCTGAGACGGGCAGAGGCCGAATTTTTTGTGAAACGACTCTGCGGTGGATGTCGAAAGCGGTGCGGTGGTGGAGACGGCGAGCCGCCAGGGGATTCCCTCTGCGGACTCCGCGCCGCAGAGCATTTCATAGTGAAAGGGAGCGGCATAAAGAACCGTCGCACCGCACTTTTTTGCGGCCTCAAGGAGATCACCCGGCAGATTCGAGCGGGGCAACACGATGCCTGCGCCGTGCCAGAGGTAGAGCATGATCGAAACGGCGAAATGGTGCGACATCGGCAACACCCAGAGGATGCGGTCGGCAGGCGTGATACCAAGGCCGTCGTTGGCGGCAGTGATGCGTTCCAGCAGTGTTTTGTGGGAAAGCGTGATGCCTTTCGCGGAGCCGGTGGTGCCGGAAGTGAAGCGGATAAACGCGGGGCGGATTTCGGTGAGAGGCTTGATCCAATCGGGAGAAGGCGACGAGTGGGCCGGGGATTCAAGAAGCACCGCGCCGTCCTGGGTTTGCTTGATGATGACATCGAGGTGAACTTCCTCGATGAGGCGCTCGCGCTCCGTTCGGGAAAGCTCCGGAGCGATGGGAACGAAACACCCGCCAGCCCGCAGGATACCGAGCGCGCAAGCTATGTATTCGGCTCCATCCGGACAATCGAGTCCCACCCGTGGACAGGGAAGATTTTCGATCAAAGGACGGATTCTCTCTGCGAATGCAGCGGTTTTTTTATCAAGCTCCGCATAGGTTGTTTCCTGCCCGTTGTGGAAAATGGCCACCGCAGCGGGATTCGCTTTTTTGAAAATTTCCTCGGCGATGTTCATCTCAAAATGCGGCGGCGGCTTTGCCCGCTGCTTCACCTGTAGCCAAACATGTGCCGGTGACACGAATCGAAGCCTGGGCCTCGTGCGTGCAGGAAATGCAACGGCCGGCGACGAACAAATTCTCGAAAGTCCGGGAGCGGAGACAATCCAACGAAATACCGGCAGGCCGGTTTTCAACAGGGAACCGGAAGCGCGGGCCATTGGCGTTCTCTCGCAATTCCAGCGGCCAGCATGCCAGCGCGGCTGGGTTTTCAACTGGCCTGCCTTGGAGAATGTCCTCCTCTGTGAGACAGGCCAAACCACTCACGCGGCGGCTCTCGCGAATGCCTGCCTGCGCGGGTGTGCAGGTGATGCGTGAATTTTCAAAACCTGCCGCATGACTCCGCAGAAAGCGGATGATTTCCAATGCCATTCGGCGTCCGCAGGATTCCACGCGGGTGAGACATTCCGGCGAGCAGGGGTCGTAGGGATCTGCCTGCAAATCGAGTGTGGCCCAGATTTCGCTTTGGCTCATGCCGTATCGAAAGGCAACGCCCAGGGCTTCGGGGGGAAGAAGCCCTGATGTCACAGCGCCGCTCAGAAGGTGGGCCAACTTGAGTCGCGCATCGGCTTCCAAAGCATCTTCATCAGCCCCGCCAATTCCAAAAATGTAGGCTGGCCGCTGAAGGCGATCAGGCGGCGCGCATTCGAAGTCGGCACCCGCGAGTGCGGCCGCTTCGGCATCACCCGAGGCATCGATGAGCGATTTCACTTCCACCTCAAAGACACTCCCCCGCGAGTGGAAGCGTGCGGCTTGGATTTGACCAGAGGCTGACTCGATACCTGTGAGGTCTGTGTGGAGAAGAACGCTCAGATTGGAGGTTCGGCGGGTGATTTCATCCGCCACAGCGGCAAGGGCGGCGGGACGATGCGGCAGGACATCGAGTTTTCCCATTCGCGCAGGAGCGGACGCTCCGCCTGCAGCAATGAGCCGCTCGGCGAACTCGCGGGGAAAGCCCTCGTTGGCATAGGCCAGCGGCAGGGTCTCATCGCGCCGCAGCAGGTAGAGGCCGCACAGCGTGTGGACAAGGGCATTGGAAGCCATTCCGCCGAGGGCGCTGCGGCGTTCCAAAAGAAGAGCCCTGGCACCAGAGCGCGCGGCTGACACGGCGGCAGCGATCCCTGCAGTGCCGCCGCCCACGACAAGAGTATCGATTTTTTCCGAGACACTCACGGAATTATACCAAAATCAATTAGCTTTTGGACTTTTGCTACAGATGGTGTTTGTGGCCATTGACTGGTCCCGGGGATCGCGCCCCCCCGCCGGCCTCCGGCTTGTAGCCTACGCCTCGGAAAGCGCATAACCCCGCGCCTCGCGGGGTGAGCAGAAAAAAATGCGGCCGAAGGCCGATGGAATTTACCGTGTCGGGCGCGAGGCGCACCCGACTGCGCCCGGGGGCGGGCGCGATCCCCGGGACGATACCGCAAAAATCGTTTTTCTAAAATCCGTAACCTTGAAGACATGGAAGTTACCCAGCGGGAATGAGTGCGGCAATTTTGGCCACCGTGGAAAAATTCTCGCGGCTGACTTGATTCACCGGAATCCGGCAACCAAAGGCCCCCTCGACCTGGATGAGCAATCGCATGATCGACATCGAATCCAAGCCGGCGTCGAAGAGGTCGTCCGTGATCTGGAATCCTGCTGGCAGCTCCAAAATGTCGGAGGCGAGAATTTCCAACAGCCTGGCCTCTTTTTGTGCGATGGCGTCTGGATTTTCAGCCATGGGCGGAGGGTTTAAAGAATTCCAAGCCGCTGGCAGATTTCCCGCGTGGCGGTGGATTGGTTGAGCGTGTAGAGATGGATGCCCGCGACGCCTTGATCCAAGAGGTTGGCGCATTGCTCGGTGGCGTAATGGAGCCCGATCTGACGAAAGGCTTCGGCAGAGTCACCCGCGCGTTGGAGAGCCTTCAGAAGCTTGCCGGGAAAACGCGCGCCGCCTGCGAGTTCCGCCATACGGCGCATCGAGGACTGGCTGGTGACGGGCATGATGCCGGCGATGATTGGCACATGGATGCCAGCCAGCGCGCACCGCTCGCGGAAATCGTAGAAATCGTGGTTGTCGAAGAAGAGCTGCGTGCAGATGTAGTCGGCGCCGGCATCCACTTTTGCTTTGAGGTAATCCATTTCCAAAAGCCGGTTCGGCGTTGCGGGGTGGCCTTCAGGAAAACCCGCGACACCCACTCCAAATCCGCGCGGATCGGGATGACCGCTGAAATTTTTGATGAAGCGCACGAGATCAACGGCCTGCGGAAAGGTATCGCTGGCGTGGTTGTAATCCGGCTTGTCACGCGGCGGATCACCGCGAAGAGCCAGGATATTGCTGACTCCAGCGGTTGCATAGCGGCCGAGAATCGCTGTGATTTCCTCACGCGAATGCCCCACGCAGGTGAGGTGCGGAATGGGATCCAGCGCTGTCGTGGTCTTCAATCGAAGCACCAGATCGTGCGTCAATTCACGGGTTGATCCACCCGCTCCGTAAGTGACACTCACGAAGTTGGGATGGATTTTTTCCAGCTCACGAATCGTTTCGTAAAGAGCCTGCTGGGACTCGACGGTCTTCGGCGGAAAAAACTCGAACGAAACAGTCGGTTTTCCCGGTTTGAGGATATCGAGGATGTGCATGGAGGAGTTTTAAGGATTAAGTTTTAAGAGCAGCGGGTGGCTTAGGAATTCTGAATGGTAGCGCGGGCGTCTCGCCTGTGGTTGTGAATTTTGATGTCAGGCGGGACGCCTGACCTACATTTGGAGTTCTTACCAGCCGAGGACTTTCGCGAAGATCAATGGAGCGACGATGGTGGCATCGGATTCGATCACATACTTCGGTGTGTTTTCGCCAAGTTTGCCCCAGGTGATTTTTTCATTGGGAACCGCGCCGGAATAACTTCCGTAGCTCGTTGTGGAATCGCTGATCTGGCAGAAGTATCCCCAAAGCGGCACATCCGTGCGGCGGAGATCCTGGTGCAGCATCGGAACCACGCAAATCGGGAAATCACCCGCGATGCCGCCGCCGATTTGGAAGAAACCGATCGAGGATTTGTGGCTTGTGGGCGCATACCAATCAGCCAGCGAAATCATATATTCGATGCCGCTGCGAACGGTGTGGACATTTTTGACGTCCCCTTCAATGCAGTGTCCGGCATACATGTTGCCAAGCGTGGAGTCCTCCCAACCCGGGACAAACATCGGGAGGTTCTTCTCCTTGGCGGCAATCATCCAACTGTTCTTGGGATCGATCTGAAAACTCTTTTGCAGGTCGGGCGAGTCGAGAATCCGCCAGAAAAACTCATGCGGAAAGAGACGCTCGCCTTTCGCATCGGCAGCCATCCATTCCTTGAGAATGACATTTTCGATTCGCCGCATGGCTTCCATCTCGGGAATGCAGGTATCCGTGACGCGATTCATGTGACGCGCAAGCAACGCCTGCTCGTCGGCGGGCGTGAGATCACGGTAATTCGGAATGCGCTCGTAAAAATCATGCGCCACCAGATTGAAGATGTCTTCCTCCAAATTGGCTCCCGTGCAAACGATGCCATGCACTTTTCCCTGACGGATCATCTCCGCGAGGGAAATTCCCAACTCGGCCGTGCTCATGGCCCCGGCGAGTGTCATGAGCATGATTCCGCCCTGATCCAAGTGCCGGGAATAGGCCTCTGCGGCATCCTTGAGCGCGACGGAGTTGAAATGACGGTAGTGGAGATCGATGAATTGCGAAACAGGACCTTGAGACATGGTGGTTAAGATAAGCGAAGGGCGTTTCTAACAGGTCGAAGAATCCCTGCAAAGCGAGATCGCTTTTTCAAAAGGCCTGTGCAACCGATCGGTTGTTCACATCCTTTAATAAAGAAGAAATAATTTTTCAGAAATTCTCTTCTTCTTATTGGTGTGAACAAGCTGGAAGAAGTCTGTTCCTCACCCTCTCCGTGGGCGTTCCACGCGTTTTTGACCCTGTGGAAAACCTGTGAACGAAAAAGAGCGACTCTGAAAAACTCGGGTTTTTTCGCCAGTTGTTCGATCTTGCTGGCAGGGATTCACAAGTTGTTCACAGCCTGTTGACATTTTGAGGAAGCTGGCGGGCCCGCTCATTTGGGGAAAAATTTCTGCGCAATCGGCATGCGTCGTCCCATGCCAAAAGCACGGCTCGTCATCTTGAGTCCTGGTGCGGCTTGCTCGCGTTTGTATTCGTTGAAATCCACTTTGCGCGTCACCCAACGAACCGTTTCGGCATCGAAACCGGCCGCCACGATCTCATCGACGCTGCAATTTTCCTCCACATACAATTTGAGAATGCCATCCAAAATGTCGTAGGGCGGAAGGGTGTCTTGATCCTTCTGGTCGGGCCGGAGTTCCGCGCTGGGCGGTTTGTCGATGGTGCGGCGTGGGATGATTTCCCGCTCCCGGTTCAAATGTTCCGCTAGTTCGTAAGCGAGGGTTTTTGGCACATCCGAGATCGCCGCCAGTCCACCCGCCATGTCGCCGTAGAGTGTGCAATATCCGACCGCGAGTTCGCTTTTATTGCCGGTCGTGAGCAGGAGGTGGCCGAATTTGTTGGAAAGCGACATGAGCGTGAGACCGCGCAAACGCGCCTGCATGTTTTCTTCCGTGGCATCTTCCGGCAGATCGTCAAAGACCGGTCGCATCTGTTTTTTGAAAACCTCGAAACTTTCGCCGATGGGTATCGTGATGCATGGAATGCCGAGATTTTTGGCCAACGAAAGAGCATCTTCCACACTGTGCGAGGAGGAAAAAGGGGATGGCATCGCGACACCTGTCACTTTGTCTGCACCAAGCGCTTCGACCGCGAGACAGGCAACGACCGCGCTGTCGATGCCGCCACTCAGGCCCAACACAGCCGAGCGGAAACCACACTTTCTGGCATAGTCGCGCACACCGAGCACCAACGCGCGACGCAAGTCCTCAAGGAGATGCGAATCAGGCGTTATGCAGCCCTCGGAAACAAGACACGCGCTTTCCTCGAAACCTGGCAAACGCGTTTCGACTTCTCCCTCCGCACTGATCGCCAGCGAGTGGCCGTCAAAGACCAGCTCGTCGTTTCCTCCGACAGCATTGCAGTAGTAAAAAGGAACGCCATGACGACGGGCCTGGTTTTTAATCATGGTTTCGCGTTGCGAGGGCTTGCCGAGTTGG
>JBJTGE010000077.1:0-2194 GCA_046093785.1 Spartobacteria bacterium | reverse complement strand
ACATAGGCATCATGCGTCACAGCATCGATGCCTATATTTTTTGTCTCCCTCCTCATCGATTAACGCACCTCACTCGCTCACCCCTCTCAAATCACGCCCCTCTACCTCAAAGATCGCCAATGTAGGGCAGGCGTCCCGCCTGCCATCGACCAATCCCCGCCGTCAGGCCAAATTTCCCCATCTCCATCCCACCCATGCCCTGTTCCCTCATCCACGAAAATCGCCTATCCACCCAAGGCATCTCCCCCATTGCCGGCATCGATGAAGCCGGACGCGGACCGCTCGCGGGCCCGGTTGTTGTCGCCGCTGTCCTCCTGCCGCCGAATTTTTCTTTGAGAGGCCTCGACGATTCCAAAAAACTCACATCCAAAGCCCGCGAGCGCCTCTACACCGAAATCACGACGAATCCCGACATCCGCTGGACCCTCATCGCCATCCCTCCATCGGAAATCGACCGCCTCAATATCCTCGGCGCAACGCATGCCGGCATGCGCGCCGTAATCGAACAACTCACACCCCGCCCCGCTCACGCCCTCATCGATGGTCTCCCCGTGCCTTCGTTTCCATGTCCCCAAACCGCGCTGGTCGGCGGTGATGGCCTAAGCCTCAGCATCGCGGCAGCCAGCATCATCGCAAAGGTCGAGCGTGACCGCATCATGCTCGAGTGCGACCGCATCCACCCCGAGTATGGATTCGCCAAGCATAAAGGCTACCCAACGCGCGAACACTTTGCCAAACTCCGCGCCCATGGCCCTTGTCCCATCCATCGCCGAAGTTTTGCGCCGGTTGCGCAGGCGGAACTCTGGTGAGGCCGACCACATCGCACTGGGAAATTTCGGCGAAAACCTCGCCGCAGCCCACCTGAAGCGCCACGGGCACAAAATTCTCTACCGCAATTTTCGCGCTCCGCACGGCGGAGAGGTCGATATCGTCTGCCGCGACAAGCGGCATGGAGAGCTCGTTTTTGTGGAAGTCAAGACCCGCTCTCTCGAAGAATTCGGGCGTCCATCGGATGCGGTTGACGAAAAAAAACGCAGCCTCATTATTCGCGGCGCAATGAAATGGCTCCGCATGCTCGACATGCCAGACATCACTTACAGGTTCGACATCGTGGAAGTCGTCATGGGCCCGACCCGCGAAATCCGGCATATCGAAAACGCCTTCCATACCCCGGACATCTATTCGTTCTGATGTCCGTGTCCAAAAACTCCGCACCACAAGGGGAGCACAGGCGTCCCGCCTGTGTAAGGCACTGGTGTCGCAAACCCCAAAAATCTCCGCTCCACCAAGATTCCTAAATGTCCGTAATCCCGTCTCTCCTCTCCGCCCAGGAAATCAAACTCGCCTACGGCCACCATGTCCTCCTCAATGGCGTCACGCTCACCGTTGCCCCCGGCGAGAAGGTGGGCCTCGTCGGACGCAATGGCTGCGGCAAAACGAGCCTCCTGAAAATCCTCGCCGGAGCGAACGATCCCGACTCCGGCGAAATCTCCCGCCGTCGCGGATTGCGCACGGGTTACCTGCCTCAAGAGTTCGAACTCGATCCCCAGCGGACAGTCCTCGAAAACATCGAGTCCGGCGCGGCCGACCTCGTGGAGTGGATGCGCCGCTACGAAAGCGGGGAGGGGAGTGATGCCGAGCTTCACGAACTCCTCGACCTCATCCAGCACGCGGATGGCTGGAACCTCGAGACCCGCATCAAATCCCTCGCAGGCGCTCTACACGCTCCTCCGCCTGATGCCCTCGTCGGCCCGCTTTCCGGCGGTGAGAAGCGCCGCGTTGCACTCTGCCGCGCGCTGGCCTCCCAACCCGATCTCCTGCTCTTGGATGAACCCACGAACCACCTTGACGCCGAGTCGATCGATTGGCTCGAGGGGTTTCTGAACAGCTTCCCCGGCGCGATCATCTTCGTAACGCACGATCGCTATTTTCTCGAAACCATCGCCACGCGCATCGCCGAAATCAGCTTCGGCCAGGCGTTCTCACACCCGGGAAATTACACCGCCTACCTCGAGTCCAAAGCCCTCCGCCAGCAAATCGCCGAGCAATCCGAGCGCCGCCGCCAAAGATTCATTAAGGCCGAACTCGAATATGTGCGCGCCGGTGTCCGTGCCCAACGATCGAAATCCAAACACAGGCTGGAGTCATTCTACCAAGTCGCCGGCCAGAGCGCCCCGCCCGAAGAGCGCGAGAT
>JBJTGE010000076.1:0-6881 GCA_046093785.1 Spartobacteria bacterium | reverse complement strand
CAGGCCCAATTCGAAGACGCGGTGCGCGGTGGCTTGGAATCCTCCGCCGCCACGATGCTCTGGTGGATGCGCCGCCTCCCGACCGGGCTCTACCGCCGATTTCTTCAGACAGATACCGCAGGCGAGATTGTGTCCTTTTTCCAATCCCACACCGGGGATTTCCTGCCCGGTGTGCGCGACATTTGCGGGGCATGCATCGACGATGGTTGGCATATTCCCTCCGTCTCCCGGCCTCCCGGAAGCGGCATCTTTTTCAGCGAACGCGAGGGTCGTCTTGCCGCCACTCTTTCGTGGAGGGATGGCGTCCTTAATGATGACGAGGTGGAAACGATGGAAGCCAGCCTGCGAGGCGATCTTCTCGGAGCGGCGAATTCAAGCGCTCGACGGGATTGACCAAGAGGAGGATTGGTGTTTTATTTGCACCCTCAAACAGGTGAGGTGGCTGAGTGGTCGAAAGCAGCGCTTTGCTAAAGCGCCGTAGTCCAAAAGGCTACCGAGGGTTCGAATCCCTCCCTCACCGCCATCCCCTCTCCCGGCCTTCGGAACCGGTTTTTTTCGTCACTTGACGCTCCTTGACCTGCTCTTGAAAAGCTGGTTCATAAACGCGATGACCACTACGCAAAGGATTCTCCCCCCCAGTGGCCCAATCGAAAATTTGAACGAGGCGGATCGCGCGGCATTGAGCGAATGCGGTTCGTTCGAGTCTGCAAAACCGGGGGAGAAGCTTTTCCACCAAGGCAAGCCCCACGGCCGTCTTATCCTCATCCTCAGCGGACTCCTGCAGGCCAAGGCGGAAGAGCGCGGACACACCGAGATTCTGGGAAAAATTCTCCCCGGCGAGTGGCTCGGGGAGGTCAACCTTTTCGATCCCTCGGCGGCGGCTTGCTCCGTCGAGGCCGTGGAACCTTCCGAATACTGGGTCATCACCCGCGATGCCTTCGAAAAGTTCATTAATAAAAACCACGCTGCCGGAAGCATTCTGCTCATCGGACTGGCCACGACCTTGAGCAAGCGAATCAGGAGTCTGACAGAAAAACATGTGGTCACCGCGAAAAAGACCAAGAGGCCGTTTCTTCGCATCAGCCTCGCGCTTGTGAGCATTATCGCCATCGCGGCCATCTGGAATTGGATCGGTGGAGAGATTCGCATCGGATCGCTCCGCACCCTGAAGCAGCAGGGCATGGCCGAGGTGGAGAGGGAACTTGAAGATTCCAAAGTGAAGACCAAGGAACTCGAACTTGAGGTGGCCCGGCTCGAAGAGGAGCTCGAGTGGGCGAAATCGGAATCTGAAAAGAAAACAGCGAAGACATTGACACCAACGGCCCCGAAGACGGAAGCAGACGCCGCGCCTGTGGAAAAGCCGCAGGCGCAGGTTGGCTCTACGGAGACTGCTACAGAAGTCAGTGAGCCATCCCAGAGCGTAACAGCCGAGCCGAAGCCCAAGCCAAGGCCGGGAGTCCTGCCGCCGGAGATTGTTTTGACCAAGGAAACCATGGTCCCGCTGACTGTGAACGGAAAAGTGTCGGGCAGTGCGAAAATCGCCCCCGGCAAGACATTCAAGGTCGTCGGTGTCGAAGGAGACGATGTGCTCGTCACCATGGCCGGCTCAACAGTTCGCATTCCCGTTGAAAATTCGAATTTCGACGAGGCTGTGGAGTTGGCTGCCTCCCATGCCGAGGAAAAGGCGAAAGCGGCAAAGCCCGTCGTTGCCTCAACGCCTACGCCTACGCCGGTTCCCACCCCAGCTGCAAAACCCGAAGTTCATCGTGAAGCTGCGGAGGCCCAGGCCACGGAAACGCCCCTCGTTCAGGTTGAGAAAATGATGTCCACTTTGAATCCGCTGAAAGCGATTGATGCGCTTCGCGACTTCCGCAAGCCCGGCAAGGAGGGTGCGCGAACCGCTTTCTTGAGGTCCGAAGGCCGCAAGTGGGAGCAGGCTGCTGAAAGTGCGAAAAACGCATTGCGCAGCCAGTCGCCCGACGATGCCACCAAGAGACTCTTGAAAAACATCGTTTTGACGGCGGAGATGTTTCAGACCGAGCGCTTCGAGGGTATCGAAGGCAAGCTTCATGAAATCGATGCCGGCTGGCTGGCTTTGAAAACGGACTTGGAAATCTACGGTCCAGAAGGCGCGCCCAAGCCGGCTGCGCCAGAGTTGTAGTCCGCTTTCCTTACCTGCCGAGCCATGCGCCGAGCGCGGCTGTGAGTTTTTCACACCGGCTTGGCGCGACGCGTTTTCTCAATACAGGGAAATTCTCCCGTTCGATGCGAGCGAGGATTTTTTGGTAAACGGCGGCCATGATGCGTGCCGGGAGCAGCGCGCTGAAGTCGCCGGGCGGCGGGACTGCAGCCGCGAAGCGTGCCCGCGCCCTGTCCGCATGGCATCGCAGCAGCGCTCGAAAAGCCGGACTGTCTTGCAGGTTGAGAATCTCCTCCTCTCGGACACCAAAGCGCGCGAAGTCCTCCTGCGGCAGGTAGATTCTGCCTTGTCCGGCATCCTCGCGGATGTCGCGCAGGATGTTTGTGAGTTGCAGGGCATGGCCGAGGTGGACGGCATAGCTTTCGCTGCGGGAATCCCGGCATCCGAAAATTTTGATCGAAACCAATCCCACCGCGCACGCAACACGCCAGCAATAGAGCTCCAGATCGGCAAGAGTCGCGAAGCGGTGTGCTTCGACATCCGAGGCGCAACCCCGGATGATCTCCGCAAGAAGTGTGCGGTCGATCGCGTGTCGTGCGACGAGACCCTCCAAGCCGCAAGGCAGGCCGCCCTCCACGGCATTCCGCCACGCATCGAGGCGTTCGTGTTTTTCGGCACTCGAGAGTTCCGGATGGTCGGCGATGTCATCAATCGTCCGGCAGAACCGGTAAAACAAAATCGCATCGGCCCGGCGCGCGCGCGGCAGCGAAAGGAGCGCGAAAGCAAGATTGGACGATTTGGCGCTGGTTTCGGGAAGAAGTTCCAGCGCACTCATGAAAGCGTTCGGAAATCGCTGTGCCTCGTCATTTCGATCACATGGTCTGCAAAAGGCAGGATGTCCACCTTCTCGCCGTTCCATAAAACAGCAGTGCCCACCAAGTCCGCCAGCCGGCGGGCAAGCGGCAACAACAGGGGATTCGGTGGCGAAACGGCAATCAACACCGGCGGAGAGTGCACGATCGCGCGCGCAAATGCGACCCGCCAGTGCGCAGCGTCATCCAAGTCCTCGACCGGAACGCTGTGAAGATTCGCAACGCCCGCGAACTCGAGCGCCGCCACCGTGCGCTCCTGAAAGTCATCCTCCCCGCAGATGCGCAGAAAGGGCATCGCCACATTTTCCGCCACGGTGAACGACGGCAGAAGGTGGGGATGCGTGAAAAGATAACCGAACGAAGTGTCGCGGGTTTTGGCGAAGACGGCGGCGGGCAATTGCAGAACCTCGAAGTGGCGAACCCAAAGCCGACCGCTTTCCGGCCGCTCGATCATGCCAAGAAGACTCAAAAGCAGCTCTTTTCCGGCGGTGTCGGGGCCGCAAAAAGCCGTAATTTGTCCGCTTGAAAATGTGGCGGAGAAATCCTCAATCACCCCTTGACCGGACGCGCCCGCGCCAGATCCGAGGCATCGAATGTTCTCGCAGCGAAGGGGGCTCATGGAACTTCCCGCACACTGACACCGGATCAAACCGGCAGCAATACGCAAAAAGTGTCCACCCCATCCGCCTCCACCCTGCCGGGGGATGTGCCGCGTTTCAAGGCGCGGCGACATCCGCCGGGGCATTGGGGGAAATCACCTCGCGTATTGAACCCGGACACGGCGGGCGCGTCCGTTTTTGCGGATCACCACGCGGCCGCTGTCGAGCAGGTCGGTCATGGCGGCGAGCATTTCTTTGCTGTTGCGGGCGCAGGATCCCACGATGGAGATCAGTTCGCCGAGGGAGTATTTGGTGCGGTTGATTTTTTTGTAGATATTTTTCATGGCAGTTGCTGTTTGCATTCTTTGACAGCATGGATGATGCCAGTGTTCAAAAAAATCCCGGCGCGCCTTGGCTGGCAGGCTCTGCCGTCCGCAGAAGCCCATTTTTCCTGCCTCCGGGGCTAAAACAGCAGATAGGCGGCCGTGAAGTAGGCGGCAAAAATTGCCATGGCGAGCACCACTCCTGTCGTGCGGGCCAGAATTTGAGGGAGGGGCCCCCTGCCGAAATGCAAACAGAAACCGGCAAAAGCGACCCATGCCAGCGGCAGGGCAAAAAGCCAGAGCCCATGAGTGGCCATCCAAACCGGGAAGGCGGGAAAACGCTCCGCGACATTCGCGGCATAGCCTCCCGCTTTGAGCAGCACATTCACAGAAAGGATGCCGAGGGAAATAAAGACGAATTGGGTGAGTGCGATGGAAAGAATCATAAGCCGGAGTGGAGTGCGCGGCGCATTTCCTCAAGGGGCGCGGCGCGGTTGAACCAGATTTCAAAGGCGAGTGCGCCTTGGTGGAGAAGCATGCCGAGGCCGTTGGCGCAGCGCGCGCCCGCCGCAGCGGCATCCTCGAGGAGTCGCGATGTCCCGCCCGCATACACGGTGTCGTAAACGAGGAGGTTCGCAGTGAGCAAAGAAGGTGAAATCACCGGCGGATCGGTGCGTTTCATTCCAAGCGAGGTCGCATTGATCAGAATGTCGGCCTTTTCCAATTCGCGCTTCAGGACATCGTCATCAAACGGAATCGCAACAATCCGTTCCGCCGGACCGCTCAGTTTTTCGGTCTGAAAATACGGCGCCAATTCCTCGGCCAGCGGGCGGATTTTTTCCAAGGTGCGGTTCACCAGCACCAGCCGCTCGCAGCGTTCCATCGCGCATTGGACGGCAATGGCGCGCCCGGCGCCGCCGCCCGCACCCAGCAGGACGACACGCAAGTCGCGCAGATCGACGCTGAATTCCTCGCGGATCGCCCGCACAAGGCCGGGGCCGTCGGTGTTGAAGCCCATGAGCTTTGTGCCGTTCACCACAACCGTGTTCACACTGCCCGAGGCGCGCGCGTAGGCATCCGCCTCGTCAACCCCCGCCAAGGCAGCCGCCTTGTGCGGGATCGTGATATTCGCGCCGAGAAACCCTGCGGCGGGCAAGGCGTGGAGCACCTCGGCAAAGCGCTCGGGCGGGACATGAAGGCGTCCATACTGCGCCCGGATGCCGCAAGAACGCAGCGCCGCGTTGTGGAAGCCGGGCGATCTGGAATGCGCCACCGGATCACCAATCACGGCCAGCCTGACCGGCGGCTCGAAGCCGGCAAACTGGACAGGATTTGAAAGAAAATCTTCAGCGGAAAAAATCTCCGGCACACTTGTTGGCATGCCCAAAGAAAGCAGGCGCGCCTTCCGCTGGCAAGCGGGGTGAACCTCCCGCCTTGTTAAGGCACCGTGCGAATCTGGATCGATTCAAAGCGCTCCTGGCCTTCGACGAGTTCGCGCAGGGCGATGATTTTATCCCCCCGAACGACAAGGCCGCGCCGGATCAATTCCTCCTCGGCCGCCGCGAAAGTCTCCTCGGCGTCGGTGTGGAAATCCAAGCGCAATGCGTGCGTGTTCCAATTCAAGGTCAGGTGGCGGACGGTTTCCTCGCGGGGAGAGAAGGCGAAGATCGGGGCCCGGTCGGGCCGCAGGTGGCTGGTATTGTCGGCCATGTCGCCTTCGCGGGTGAAGACGGCGATGCGCGCGTTCTCAAGCGAGTTGGCGAGCGACACCGCCGCGCGGATGGTCTTCTGTCGCTGCGTTTCCAAAATCGCCTCCGCCGCATACCCCGCACCACCGCTCTGCGCGATGCGCCGCGCCACGCGGTCGAGCACCTTCACGCACTCGACGGGGTATTTTCCCGCCGCCGTCTCGCCGCTGAGCATCACGGCATCCGCCTGCTCGAAGACCGCATTGGCGACATCCGTGATCTCCGCGCGGGTCGGCACGGGATTTTCAATCATGCTCTCGAGCATGTGGGTGGCCACGATGACCGGTTTCCCGATCTGGATGCACTTCTTGATGATCCGGCGCTGAATGATCGGCAACTCCTCCATCTTGCATTCGATACCGAGGTCTCCGCGCGCGATCATGATCGCATCCGAGGCGAGAATGATCTCCTTGATGAACTTCACCGCATTCTGATCCTCGATCTTGGCGATCGTGCGCGCCTTGCTGCCCAATTGAGTCAGCACCCGCTTGAGTTCGAGAATATCCGAGGCCTCGCGGCAAAAACTCAGCGCCACAAAATCGACGCCCACTTCCACGCCGAGCCGGATGTCCGCATGGTCTTTCTCCGTGAGCGGGGGGAGGCCGACTTTCACGCCGGGGAGGTTGATGTGGCGCCGCGAGCCCATCGCCCCCTCGGTGAGAACCTCGCAACGAATCCGGTGCTCGTTTTTTTCCAGCACTTTCATGTGGATGACGCCATTGTCCACCAGCACGGTGTCGCCGACATGGATGTCGTTCACGAGGCCGTCGTAGTTCACATCCACCGAATAATCCTCCTCGCTGCGCGCACCACGCACCGTGAATTCAAAAATATCCCCGGGCTTGAGATTCAACTTCGTCGGCAGGTCGCCCGTCCGGATCGCAGGGCCCTGCGTGTCGAGCAGGATGCCGCAGTTCAGGTTCAGCTCCGCCGCCAGACGACGGATTTTTTTCACAACCTCGCGCACCCAATCGTGCGGGGCATGGCTCATGTTCAGGCGGAAAATATTTGCGCCGGCTTCAAGCAGACCCCTGATGACCTCGTCCGAGCCGGAGGCCGGACCCAATGTGCAGATGATTTTGGTCTTGCGCATGGGGCTATCAAAAACCCGGGGACTCATGTGGCAAGATTTCAATTGTTAAAAAACAAATTGCTTTAATCGATGTATAGCGATATACAAATAAAACAACCCGCCTTAT
>JBJTGE010000075.1:0-7758 GCA_046093785.1 Spartobacteria bacterium | reverse complement strand
GCGTGAAGATCGCGGTAGCCGCGCAGGGCCTCGGCAATTTTTCCCCGTGCCTTGGTGAAGGAGGGCGGGTCGAGGATGATGAGGTCGTATTCGGGTTTGTCCGGGCGGCGCAGGAAGTCGAAGACATCAGCCTGTCGGGCTTCGACAGGGAGTCCATTGCGCGCCGCATTTTCGCGGAGGCGCGCCGAACTTTCGGTGCCGGATTCCACAGCGGTGACATGGCCGGCCCCTGCTTTGGCGCAGGCGAGGGCGAAGCCGCCTTGGTTCGAGAAGCAGTCCAGCACGGTCTGTCCGCGCGAGAGGGCCGCCACGATGCCGTAGGATTCCAGCTGATCCAAATAGAGACCGGTTTTGTGCCCGCCGAGGGGATCGACAAGGAATCGCACGCCTGAGGTCTCAACTTCGATTTCGCCGGGATTTTCTCCTGCCAAAACTCCTGTCACCAATGGCAAGCCTTCGGCGATGCGCACGGGTGCATCGTTCCGCTCGATCACACACGCGGCGCCGGTTTTTTCCATGAGGATCGCGGCGATGGTTGCCTTGTGCCGTTCCATGCCGGCAGTGAGAGTTTGGAGCACCACCACATTCCCATACCGGTCTGCGATCACGCCGGGGAGTCCATCGCTCTCGCTCCAAACGAGACGCCCCAGATCAGCGCGGCAGCCTGCGCGCTGCCGGTATTCCAACGCCTGCTCGATGCGGCGGCTGAAAAAGTCGGCATCCAAATCCTGCCTGCGCCGCGAGAACCGCCTCACGACAATTTGCGAGCGGGAGTTGTAAATGCCAACGCCGAGAAGGTGGTCGCGGCCGTCCTTGATTGAAACGACATCGCCATCCGCCGGAGCGCCGAAGGATTTTTGAATCTCGCTCGCATAGACCCAGTCGTGCCCGTGTAGAATCTGCGAACGCGGACGAACAATCACGCCGCTCATGGTCGTGATCCCCCTTCGTTCAAGAATTCCCAATTCGAAAAAGTCGCCGCTTGTCCGGCGTAGTTGCCATCGGCATCGATGACATTCCAGACCGTGGCCTGGAGGATTCGAAAACGGCGGCCCTTGCTTGAGATTCGAATGCCCGAGTAGTCGTCGATAAATCCCCGCTCCCTGACGCGCCGCAGGAATTCCGCGCGCTCCTCGCGGTGCATCGGCTCGGCCGTGAGACGCGATGGGGTGCGTGTGAGGGTATGCCAATCCATTTCCCAGAGATCCATCGCCGTCTGGTTGCCGTAATTCAAAATCTGATCGCCCTCGGCACCTCCCGAGACCACCGCAAACGGGGCCTCGAAAAGCTCCCGCGCCTCCGCAAGGGCATCGCCGCAGGGTTCAATCAAGTGGCGTCCTGTCCACCGGTGGTAGGTGCGCAGCAATTCCGCACCGTGCGTTTCCATAAAATCCATCGCGGGATACTATCCACTCCCGGGGCCGCTGACGACGGATTTCAAGCACTGTAATGGCTGTGTGCGTGTTTCCATGGCGAAAACTATTTGGAATTTCCCGGGCAGGTGGTTAGGGGAAATCCTGTCAAATGAACAATTCAAAAGTTGTCATAGTCGGCGGGGGGCCATGCGGTTTGTTGGCGGCTGTTTTGCTTGGAAAATTTGGTATTCCCGCGCTTCTTGTTGAAAAACACCCCGGTCTTTCACGGCATCCGAAAGCCATGGGCATCACGCGCCGCACTGCCGAAATTTACAGCCAACTCGGCCTCCTCGATCAAATGCTCGAGGGTGGACTCGCGCATCCGGTCGATGCGATATCCACTTGGTCCCGGGGTGGGCTTGTCGGGGAACTTCTTGGTAGCGCGCCTCTTCTCAAGGACGAATTGCTTTTCAGCCCCTGCGCACCATTCCACTGCGCCCAACCTCACTGTGAGGCCGTTCTGCTACGCGCGGCGCAAGGCCTCGAATCCGTTGAAATCCGTTTTGAAACCCGAGCGTCTGAAATCCTGCAGGATCCGGCGGGAGTTTCGGTGACTCTTCAAAATCCAGACGGATCTTCCGAAATCTTCCGTGCTGACTATCTCATCGCTGCGGATGGCGATAGCAGCCTGATTCGCGAGAGTCTCGGCATCAAACGCGTTGGACCCGGTGAACTCGGTCGATTCGTCAGTGTTTTTTTTCGCGCCGATTACCGCAAACATCTCGAAGGCCGAAGCGCGCTGATCGCAAACGCTATCGGTGCCGATTTCTTCGAAGTCTTTGTCACGGTGAACGGCGATGATCTATGGCTTATGCACCATTTTCTCGACCAGGATGAGACTCCTGCGGACTGGCCATCGGAGCGTCTTCAAGCAATGGTTGTCAAGGCCTCCGGGCTCCCCAACGTGACTGTCGAAATTCTCAGTCTGAGTCCTTGGGTGATGTCCCCAAGCCTCGCTTCCGAATGGCGGCGTGATCGGATCTTTCTTGTTGGTGACGCTGCAGCGCGTGTTTCCCCGTCGGGCGGACTCGGCCTCAACAATGGCATCCAGGGCGTCCACAACCTTGTTTGGAAACTTGCTGCCGTTCTGGAAGGCCGCTTCGGAGATGAACTGCTTGACACCTATCAGACCGAACGTCTACCCGCCTCAAAATTTACATTCGAAAACAGCGGAAAAAATGCGGAAGAGATTTTTGCAGTCATAGGCGCGGCTTTTTCAGGCGACTGGGATATGGCGCGTGAACGCATCACCCATTCCCGGCGGGCCGGTTCCGGATTTGGACAGGATTTTGGTTTTGTCTACAAAAGTGCCGCTGTCGTTCCTGATGGCACCGATGAAATCATGCCGGTTGATCCTGTGAACGAATACATTCCTCAGGGGCGGCCAGGGCACAGGGCACCCCATGTCTGGGTGGAGATGAACGGCAGACGCCTTTCGATGCTCGATTTTTTTGGACGGGAATTCGTTTTGTTATGCGGACCTGAAGCCAATCCGGCGGACTTTCCCTATCCCTTGTGTCAAGCCAGACTCGTTAGGGAAGGAGTGGATTTTACAGACCCTTGTGGCGAGTGGCGTGATATTTACGATATCACCAGCAAGGGGTTTGTTTTGATTCGCCCTGACGGTTTTGTGGGTGCGCGCTCGAAATAGTCATTGGCTTACACTTCGGATGGCCGTGTGATTTCGAGTCTCTGAAGAGTTAAAAAGGGTCTTTCGTTTGTCCGCGCGGAGCCAATTCTGTGTGTCTGTTTTTAGCAGTATCCGAGATATGATCCGCGACAACGGACTTGTCTAGGCCACGGTGATCCGTTGGGATGTCATGAATGAAAAAACAACTTCGTGATGTGCCCGGCAGTCCGCCCGCGCTTGGTCCCTACTCGCTCGGCGTCGTGGCCGAGGGGAAATTCGTCTTCGTTTCGGGCATGACTCCATGGGATCCCGCAACAGGAAAAATCGAGCGTGGATCGATTGCCCGCCAGACCGAACTTGTTCTGGAGAATATCCAAAAGGTGCTCGCCGCCGCCGGTGCGGGATTTGAAAATGTCGTCAGCACCCGGGTCTATCTCTCCAACCTTTCGAAGGAAAATTTCCAAGAGATGAATGCCGTCTATGCCCGTTACTTCGGGGAGTCCGCACCAGCCCGCGCCACGATCGGAGCGCAGCTTCCGGGCGACTTCGATGTCGAGATCGAATGTGTGGCCAATCTTTTTGAGTTGACGCCTTGATTTTCGCCCGTAGCATCTCGCCTCCAATTTTGAGATTATGAAACGCACTTATCAGCCTTCCAAGCGCACGCGCAAGCAGCAGTTCGGATTCCGCGCCCGTATGAAGACCAAAGCCGGTCGGGCCATTCTGAACCGTCGCCGCCGCCATGGCCGCAAACGCCTGCTTCCAAAAGGTGTCGAGGTCCACTTCGCCAGACACACCGAGGCCTGATACGGCCGGCCAGCGTTTTCCTAAAACCGCCCGGCTCCGTCAGACCAGGGATTTTACAAGGGTTCGCGAGCACGGGAAGTCGGCCCAAGCCCGACTCATTCGCGTGGGTTGTCTGCGCACGGGAGGCGTGGAGCCTGCCAAGGCCGGGATCATCACCTCTCGCCGCGTCGGCGGTGCTGTGGTTCGCAACAAAGTGCGGCGACGACTGCGCGAGATTATCAAAACCTGCCTCGCACAAATTCCCGCAGGTCTTCTTGTGGTGGTTGTCGCCAAATCCGCCGCCGCCGGGGCGAGCTTTGAACAATTAAAAGCGGAATGGTTGCTTCTTGCCCGCCGACTTTCTATTTTGCCGCCTCTCGAATGAAAAACCTGCTCATCGCCCTGATCCGCTGCTACCAGCTTTTGGTATCGCCTTTCCTGCAGGTGATCTGTGGTCCGGGTTGCGGTTGCCGTTTTGAGCCATCCTGCTCGCGGTATTTCATTTCAGCCCTCCAGAATCACGGAACCCTTCGTGGCACCCTTCTCGGCCTCCGCCGGATCGGGCGTTGCCAACCTTGGGGCGGTTGTGGTTACGACCCCGTGCCGCCAGCATTCAAACCTCTCGCACCTCTCAATTAATGGACCGTAAATCCTGGATCGCCATCATTCTCTCCGTCACCGGCCTCTTCGCTTGGCAGTGGTATGTCAGCAAATACTACGCGCCGCAGACGCCTCCGGTCGCGGCGCCCGCCTCGCCGGATGCCACAGCCTCCGCTGCCGCTGCGCCCGCTCCATCAGCCACGCCGTCGCCCGTTGCCGACCAGCCTCCCGTCATGTCGGCGCGCGCCGAGAGTCTCAGCACGAACAGCACGGAATTCGTCTTCAACAACGACGCAGGCGGCATCGAGCAGGTCATCCTCCGCATGCACCTCGGCGAGAACCACGACAATGTCGCCTTGAACCGCAGCCGCACGATGCCGATCGGTGCCTTCGGATTCAACCCCGGCGAGGTGCTTGGTGGATTTGAAATGACCGCCGACCGCGCGAAGGGAGAGGTCTTTTTCAAGCGCACCCAGGCCGATGGACTCGAAATCGTCAAGCGCTTCACGCTCCCGCCGCGCGACGGCTCACAGTCGCCTTACCGGGTGAATCTGGAAGTGACCTTCACCAACTCCGGCAGCGCTGCCATTCAAGTCCCGGACTTTTTCATCGGTGCCGGCGGGGCTGCTCCCATCCACATTCACGACCTCCCCATGTATACCCGCTTCGATTGGGGACATGAGGCAAAAATGTCCAGCATCGATGTGAATTGGTTCTCCGCGAGTTCCGTCCCGCTTATCGGAATCCCCCTTCACGGCGAGCGCCCGCTTTACCTCGAAACCGAGCCCGACATTCGCTGGGCCGCCGTAACCAGCCAGTATTTCTGCACCATCGTGACTCCGCAGGGAAGCGTCCCCACGAAATCCGTTTGGGCGAAACGCTTCGACGCCCCGAAACTCAATGGCTCGCCGGTTTTCGGAGTCCAAGGCGGCCTAACTCAAGGCGGTCCATCCCTGGCCCCGGGCGCACGCGAGACGCGGAGCTTCCAGATTTATTCCGGCCCGAAGGAAATTCCCCGCCTGCGCGAGATTGGCCCAACACAGGATCAGGTCATGAGTTTCGGCATGTTCGGTTTCGTGAGCGAATTCCTGCTCTGGGCGATGAACAACCTCTACGTCCTCCTTGGGAGCTACGCTGCAGCCATCATTGTTCTTACCATTTTGATCAAAACCATCCTCTGGCCCGTTCAAAACAAGGCGACCAACGAGATGCGCAAGATGGCACTCCTCGCACCGAAAATGACCGAGATGCGGGACAAATACAAAGACAGCCCGCAGAAGCTCAACGAGGAGACCATGAAGCTCTACAAGGAGTATGGAGTGAATCCTTTCAGCGGCTGCCTGCCCATGCTCATCCAGATTCCGATCTTTTTCGGTTTCTACTCCATGCTCGGCACCGCCATCGAGCTTCGCAACAGCTCGTTCTTTTGGGTCGCCGACTTGTCCCAGCCGGATACCATCGCCCATGTGCTCGGCTTTCCGATCAATGTCCTTCCGATCGTCATGGCAGGCACCATGGTCTGGCAGATGGTCATCACCCCCAAGACCGGAGATGCCATGCAGCAGCGCATCTTCTATTTCATGCCGATCATTTTTCTGGTCTTCTGCTACAACTACGCCAGCGGACTCGCCCTCTATTGGACAACGCAGAATCTTTTCTCTATCGTCCAACTCTACCTCACGCGGAACAAACCTCTGCCCACGCTTGAGAAAAAAAGCGTGATCGCCAAGCGGGCCGCCGCCGAGGTCAAAAAGAAATCCAAAAACCGCCACAGCCCATGAATGCGACGCCTGTTGAGATTCTTGACACCCTCCTCGGCTACCTCGGATTTGTCGCCGAGGTGAAAGAAGAGCAGCACAACGGAACCCCCACGCTCCAGATTCTCAGCAACGAAGCCCCCCGCCTCATCGGCCGCCGCGAAGAGGTCATGGACGACCTCCAGTATCTCGTCAACCGCATCCTCGCCTCCCAAAAGCCGCCCGGTCCACGCGTTGTAGTGGATGTTCAATACCACCGCAGCATGCGCGATGACGCGCTTATCACCAAGGTGCGTCAAATGGCCGGAGCCGTGCGTGCCAGCGGCCGCCCGCTGCAGACCGAGTTGCTCAACTCCTACGACCGACGCATCGTTCACAATGCCTTCAAGGACGACCCGGAAATCACCACCTGGAGCCCGCCCGACGACCTACGGGTGAAACGCATCACCATCCGCAAGCGACCCGTCCTCCGCTCCGAATCGCCCTCGTGAGCGCGCCATCATTCATGTCGTCCGAACCCCGCCTCAGCGAACTCAAAAGCCGCGCCCAACTCCTCAAACCCGTCCTCCGACTTGGCAAGGCCGGCGCCACCCCCGAGTTTCTTGCCGCCCTCGAAGAGCAACTTAACCTGCACCAACTTTTAAAAATCCGATTTGAAGGCTTCAAAGAAGAGCGCAAAACCCTCTCCAAGGAAATCGCCGCCCAAACAAACTCCCTCCTCGTCCAGCAAGTCGGCCACACCGCTGTCTATTACCGCCGTCTATTACCGCCGCAATGAAGTAAGGCAGTAAGCCGGGCAAAAGTAACCATCGCGCTTTGCGGCGAGGGCATCACGGGAAATCAAAAATTCAGGTTCTTTCGCTTCCGAGAAATCTCTGCGGTTTCAATGACGCGCAACAAACGCCGCTTCGCGGCTGAAAATTGGGGCATGCGAGACGATGCCCCTCCCAGTTCACGCAGCGCGACAATGCCGCGCTCAAAAGTAATCTTCGTCCACCTCATGCTCGTTTTGAGGCCAATCGGGCCTTGAGTTCAGAAATGGTCAGGAATTTTCCTGCGCCAGCTTCCATTTTTGCCAAGCGTTCAGAGAGGACTTCTCCATGCCAATCGGGAGATGGGACTTCGTCTTCCGATACAGAAAAAGAGCGCCAAAGCAACTCCATCGCCTGAAGACGCTCGGTTGTGCTCATACTTTGGATTTCAGATTCGGCTAACATGGGATAACTCAAAATTTTCACGACGAGATACTCAACGGACTTTTTTTCCAACAGCGTAATGAAGTCGAGAAAGTCGGGATACAGGTTTTCCATCGTCGTGGGTTTGGCAAATCACCGCCATGGCGGCAAAAATTAATCTTCAATGCTTGACACATTTCCCCAAATTACTTCACGAACTTCTTCTCGATAATTCCTTCCAAAGCGATCTCCCTCTCCGATTAACATTTCATATTCTGCCTTGTAAGCAGAGAAACGATCGGGGATACGCCCACTTGAAATGATCTCACAGAACGCAAGTATCTTCATGTTACAAAAATAACAACCCAAATGACCATTACGCATATCATCTACTA
>JBJTGE010000074.1:0-5280 GCA_046093785.1 Spartobacteria bacterium | reverse complement strand
TTGGAGCCGATGCCGCCGCCTTGTTTGCCAAGGTGCGACCAAGCCCGCACGAGTCGCGGCAGCGAATATTCCATTCGCGCCAGGTCCACCTGAAGTCTGGCCTCCCGCGTCTGCGCCCGCTTGGCAAAGATGTCCAAAATCACCTCCTGCCGGTCGATCACAAGCATGCCCGTGAGTTTCTCCCAGTTCCTTTGCTGCGATGGCGTGAGTTCGTTGTCGAAAATAATCACATCAGCCTGCGACTCCTTGGCCAAAGCGGCAACCTCCTCTGCTTTTCCAGAGCCCATCAAATAACGCGCATGCTGCTCGCGATGGTGCACAAGCTGCCGGCCAACGATCGGGATGCCAAGGGTGTTGACCAACTCCGCCAGCTCCTCAAGCAGACTCGCCGCCTCCGACTCGCTGGCACTCCCGCAATAAGCCCCCACCAGCACAGCCCGTTCCACCATTTTTGGTTTTTCTTTGATCTCAAACATTCCGCACCACCAGCCTGCCAGTGCCCAGGTCGATCCGCAAGGCAACGCCGTGTTTTCCTGCGATCCTTGCAGCACCTTGGCCGTTCTTGAAATTACGCTTTCTTCAGCAAGCGAATCGACTAACCTCCCACACACACAAATGGCTCCTTCCTTCAATCCCGTAGCCGATCAAATGCCATCCATCATCGTCGGGGTGGCCGATTTGAAGATCAGCACCGAGCCGTCCAGCTTCATCGTCACCCATGCACTGGGATCTTGTCTTGGAGTGACATTCCACGATGAAAAGAGACGCATCGGCGGCCTCCTTCATGCGATGCTGCCGAGTTCCAAAATCCACGAGGGACAGAAAATCCGCGAAGCCATGTTTCTCGATACCGGCATTCCCCGTTTGCTGACGGCCTTGGTCCGCGCCGGTGCCCGCAAGCAGGATATCCGTTGCAAGGTTTTCGGCGGAGCCCAGCTCATGGCGACTGATAACTACTTCAGGATCGGCTCGAAGAACATCGACATGTTCTACCGCCTGAGCCAAGAGATGGAACTCGATGTCGTGGCTTGGGAGGTCAGCGGGCGGGTGAACCGCTCGATTCGACTGAACAACCTCACAGGCGAAGTGATCGTGAAAATTCCCTCCAAACCTGAATTCATCCGTTAATGAAATCCGCAGCCGACCTCCAGACAGTCGTTGAAATGACGCGCTCCATTCCCTGCGCGCCGGCCATTCTGCCGAAACTTCTGAAACTCGCAGAAGGAAGCTCCTCGGACCTCGGCGAGATGGAAATGCTCATCAATCTCGATACCGGACTGGCCACGGATGTTCTGAGGACCGCAAATTCCGCCTACTTCTCCAGCAATCAGCGCTGCGAAAACATCTCCGATGCAATCCTGCGGCTTGGCAGCAAGGTGCTCTACCGCATCGCCTCCTCCACGCTCACCGGACGCTGGCTTGTCCACCCCGTGCGTGGTTACGGATGGGAGCCCGGCGACCTCTGCCGCCACTCGCTTTGTGTGGCCATCTGCGCAGAGATTTTTGCCACGAAAATGCAACTGGCCGATGCCTCCACGGCCTACACAGCCGGGCTCATCCACGACCTCGGAAAGTTCGCTCTTGCTTACGCGAATTTCACGGCATTGGATGACATCGCCAACCGCGTCCCCGACGAGTTCTCCACATGGCGCGAGGCTGAAAAGGTGATCCTCGGTTTCGAATCCACCCAAGTGACCAAGGCCCTCCTGGAAAACTGGGGCTTCCCGCAGATTTTCGTTTCGGTCGGCTATTACTACCAGACGCCCTCCGAGTCACCCGAAGCGGAACGCAAAATCGTCACCCTCATCCACGCCGCCAAGCATGTCGCCACGCAACTCGGCTACGGAGTCGGCGTTGATGGCTTCTACTACGAGCCCGATGAGGACGCGCTGAAAGAGGTGGGCTTCAACGAGGAGGAAATGGATGCCGCCATTCCGGAAATCCTCTCCACCATCCAGCGATTCATCACTCCCTCCGGGGAGATTCGTTTCACCTGATCCCTCAGTAGAATAAATTTCCGCTCAGGTTGTTTCTCAGTGGAGTTTCCAAAACATCACCGCTGTGATGATCAACCCGATGGCGGAAATGAGGTGCCGCACGGCTTTTTGCGGGAGGCGCTGCGAGTAGGTGGAGGCAATGTAGTATCCCACAAAGGCTCCGGCAGTCATGAGGGCCATTCGCGGCCAGTCGATCAAACCACTGGCCGTGAACCAGGCGGCCGCGACCAGATTGATGAGCGACCCCAGCACACTCTTGAGCGCGTTCATTTGGTGAATGTCTTGGAAGCCCATGAAACCAAGCGTCGCGAGCATCAGAATCCCGATCCCGGCTCCGAAATAGCCGCCATAAATTGAAACCAGAAATTGAAAAAACAACGCCGCGAAGAGGTGGGTCTTGCTCGATTTCACTGACTCCCCGGCGGAAATGTTCTTCACCAACCGCATCCGCAAGACCCCTTGCAGCATGAAAAGCACAGTCGCAAAAAGAACAAGATACGGGACGAGTTCGGTGAACATTTTTTCGCTCCCGCGCGTGAGCAAAACACTCCCGATCCACCCGCCGGCAATGCTCACCGGAATAAATGTGGTCAACCAAGGCCGCACATCCGCCAGATGCCGATGGTAGCCATACAGACTCCCTCCCATCCCCGCCAAAAGAGCCAGCGTGCTCGTCGCATTGGCAATCACCGGAGGCACCCCAAAAAGAATGAGCACCGGAAAAGTAATCAGCGTCCCCCCGCCAGCCACCGCATTGACACCCCCCGCCGCAAAAGCGGCAGCAAGAAGGGACAGAATTTCGAGCCAAGACATCGGCCACTTCTACTCATCCTCCACGCCGCATGCGATCCGAATGTCCTGCTTGTTCAAAAGAGCGAGCCCATCAATTATCGTTCACGCATTTCCCATGAAAAAATCGAAGATCATCGCAGTTGTTTTGGAGCACTTGAGGGCGGATTTCGAACGCCGGCAGGCTGCGGCTAGGCGCACTCGCGAGCAGGGGAATGATGCCGAGAGCAAATCCGAGGGGAAATACGACACGCGCTCCACAGAGGAGAATTATTTGGCGGATGGCTTGGCGCGGCAGGCACTCGAGGCGGCAACCGCAGCCGAGGCGATTGAGAAAATGCCAGTCCGTGATTTTGCGGCAGGTGAGGGGATCGATATCGGAGCACTTGTGGAACTCGAATTTGCAAAGGTGACGGAATTTTTCCTCATCGCGACAGCCGGGGGCGGAACAGAGGTTGTCTGGAACAAAAAGACGATCGTTGTTTTGACACCCGAGTCGCCATTGGGTTCTCAATTGATCGGTCGCCATGCAGGCGAGCGGGCGGGGGATGCCAAAATCAAGCAGGTCTTTTAGTCATTCTCGGCAAGCAGAGCCCGGCACAAATCCATCAGCCTCTCACGCAGCGGACGCGCTCTTTCCGCGAAGACTCTTTGGTATCTCTCATACTCCGCGCGGCCTTCCGGCGTTTCGATGGGAACGGCCGTGTAACCGAAGGAGGACAGATCATAGGGACTCGCTCGCATGTCGAGTTCGCGGATGTCCCGGGCGAGTTCAAAAGTGTCGGCAATGAGGTCGGATGCACACCATGGCGCGAGTTTGAATGCCCATTTGTAGAGATCCATGTTCGCATGCAAACAGGCCGGTTGCTCGAGTTGCGTAGAGGTTTCCCTCGTCGGCTGCAGGCGGTTCAGCGGGCGCGCCTCCGGGGTGAAAAAACGAAAAGCATCATAGTGCGAGCACCTCACAGGCAGTGAATCCACAACCGTCGCGACTTCCCTTGGCGAAAGGCGAAGCGGTTGCGAGGCGTGCCGGACATCCTCTGTTTTGTAAACCATCGCCCACTCGTGAAGACCATGACATCCAAAAAACGGCGCACGGTTGGCACTGCCCTCCAGAAACCCTCCCAGCCACTCCACAAAAGGTTTCCGCTTATCCGGCAGTGGCGCCGCGGTGATGCCATTTCGCACGGCCCGGTAGCCCGGAACGCCGAGGTAACACTCCGCCTCGTCGCCAAGCAGGATCACCCCAAGTCCCGGATGCCACCTCTTCAGCAGCGAGGGACGGTTCGGATAATACTCGAAAAGAAAATCATCCACCGGATGCTTCGCCCCCTGCGAAGCCCGTCCAAGCCTTGGCGCAATCCAAGGCTCCACGCGCCGCTCATGCGCCGCGCGCAGGGCGATCCATTCCGATGGAGAGAGGGTTTTCACAAGTCTTGCGACTGGCACGGGAGAATTCCTGATGTCACAGCCAAAACGCCTACGCCACCTGTTCGGCGTAGAAATATTGTTGGAAACTCGCAAAGGTCATTCATGCGGAAAACGATCAGGTATTGCCCGGAGATGCGGAAAAAGATTTTGTAGGGGAATCGGCGGGTGAGAACGCGGCGAAAATCGCGGTAGTAGAGCGGGAAGCGTTCGGGGGTGGCTTCCAGGCGCTGAAATGCTTCCGTGAGATCGGCGAGAAATTGATCACCCAGACCGGGGTATTGTTTTTCATACCACTCGTGTGCCTCATGGAGATCCGCCTTTGCTCGGGGACGGATTGTGGCGATCCACTTCATCAGCGAGGCTGGCGGAGCTGGAGGAAGACATCACGCCAAGGTTCGCCAGGGCTGGGGTCGCGCTCGAATTCCGCAAAGGCCTCGTCGAGTGCCTGCTTTTCGGAGGGCGAAGGAGCATCTGCGCCGAGCAGGTCGGTTTCATGAATCTCTGCAAGCCAAGCGAAAACTTGCGAGCGGTCACTGGTCGTCAGCTTGGGGAGTTCCTCAAGAATTTGGGCTTTGCTCATGATGAAAAATTAGTCGCCAGGTTAGTATTCGGCAAGATCGGTCCAGCGGAGGATGAGCCGCCTTTTTTGATTTTTCCTTAAAGCCTGCAGCATGGCTTTGCGGTGTTCAGGCAATCTCATGAACGAGAAGTCACCGTGTTGTTTTCGGATGTCGCGGCTGTGGAGGTTGACGCCTTCATGTGGCCAGAAACGGAGTTTCAGCCGGTTCAGTGCGGGGATCACTTTTTCGATGTAGGCTGCGCGTTCCTGATTGACAGTCGAGAGAACGAACAATGGAAATCGGCGTCAATTTTCTCCATCGAGTGGTCGCCGCATTCATCGAAAAAAGCGATAAATCTGGATTCGTTCGAAGGATTCATTTTCACGGGGCGGCAACCATTTCAGGACTCTGCATGCAGTTGCTATCGTGGAAAAGTTGTTTCAGGCACAAGCGCGCTCAGTCCAAGCCTGCACGGGCGCGTTGGAGTTCGGCGAGACGGTTGA
>JBJTGE010000073.1:0-2258 GCA_046093785.1 Spartobacteria bacterium | reverse complement strand
GTCTGCGGCCATGAGCAAAACAGAGGAGCAGGTGTTGGTGGTGAAACGCGAATTTTTCGACAGCTTGGGTAGTTTCCAAGGTCTGTGCCGGAGGGTGGACGACTACCTTCCCGCCTTTATGAAAAAGGAGAACAACTTCTTCGTGCCGCGCGGCGCGGCGGAGGAGGATCCCTCGCTCAAGCAGATCATTCCCTACGCGGTCTTCCGGCATGGCGGACGCATTTTGCATTACACGCGCGGTGCGAAATCCGGCGAGAAGCGGCTCGTGGCGAAGTCCTCGATCGGCATCGGCGGCCATGTGAACGACACGGACGAGTCGCTGCACTTCGATCAATCGACCTATCACAATGCGGTGCGCCGCGAGATCGCCGAGGAACTGCGGCTCGGCGGCGGTTTCACCGAGCGCGCGGTGGCTTTGATCAATGACGATTCGAGTGATGTCGGCCGCGTGCATCTGGGCATCGTGCATATCGTCGATTTGGAAAATGACAGCGTGAGCGCCGGGGAGAAGGCGATTGCCGAGTTGGGCTTTGCGACGCGCGCGGAGTTGCTGGCGCGGCGGGATTCCTTTGAAACCTGGTCGCAGATCGTCCTCGACGGGTTGGACGAACTCGATGTCTTTTAGCCTGCGCCCTTGCGCGGCCGTGCGTCGTTTTGCATGATCGGGCGATGGATTATCTGAAGCTGGCGAGACGCGTTTTCGAGATCGAGCTGTCCGAGGTGGAGGCCACAGCCGCGCGCTTGGACAGGGGGTTTGTCGCTGCGGTGGACCTCATCAAGGAGGCTGTCGAGCGCCGGAACAAAGTCGTCGTCCTCGGAGTCGGCAAGTCGGGCCACATCGGTGAAAAAATCGCCGCCACGCTCACCAGCACAGGCAGCACGGCGGTCGTCCTGAATTCGCTCAACGCCCTTCACGGCGACCTGGGCATCGTTGCCGAGGGTGATGTCGTGCTCGCGCTCAGCTACAGCGGGGAAACGCAGGAGTTGCTGGCCGTCCTGCCTGCGATCGTGCGCTTCGGTTTGCCAATCATTGCCATAACCGGCGACAAAAATTCCTCCCTCGCGAAGGCCGCGCAGATTGTGCTGGATGTTTCCGTGACCCAGGAGGCGTGTCCTTTGAATCTGGCCCCCACTTCAAGCACCACGGCGATGCTGGTCCTCGGCGATGCGCTTGCAATGGTGCTCCTCGAGAGTAGGGGATTTCAAAAAGAGGATTTCGCCAAGTTTCATCCCGGAGGCAGTCTCGGACGGTCGTTGCTTTTGCGGGTCAACCAAATCATGCGTCCGCTCGCGGAGATGGCGGTCATCCCGCCGGAGACGCCGATTGTAGAGGCCATCCAGGCCATGACATCCCAACGCGCCGGCGCTGCTGTGGTCATTCATCCCAACGGCACACTTGCTGGCATCTTCACCCATGGCGATTTCGCGAGGCATTATCCCGCCAACCCCGGCATTGGATCCGCGCCGGTGGGGGAATTCATGAGCTTGCGGCCGGTGACGGTGGATGGCGACAAGCTCGCTGCCGAGGCGCTGCAAATCCTGGAGCGCCACCGCATCGATGATCTTGTGGTAGTCGATGAACGGCGGCATCCGATCGGCGTTGTCGATTCGCAGGACCTGACCCGTCTGAAAATTCTTTGATCCTCGCCTTTCACAAACCCTACGGCGTCCTCTCGCAGTTCACGCCGGATGGCAGCGCGAACCGTCCGCTGGCGGAGTTTGGATTTCCGAAGGGCGTGTATCCGATCGGGCGTCTGGATGCCGACTCCGAGGGCTTGTTGCTGCTCTCCGACGAGGCGCGGTGGAATGCGCGTTTGCTCTCGCCCTCCAATCATGTGGAAAAGACCTACCATGTGCTCGTCGAGCGCCTGCCGGGCGAACCGGTACTGCAACTTCTGCGCCAGGGCGTTGTCCTTGACGGCAAAGCCACGCTGCCGGCGGAGGCGCAGGTTTTGAATCCGCAGCCGGAATTTCCCCCGCGCGATCCGCCTGTGCGGTTCCGAAAAAATGTGCAGGATTTTTGGATCGAGCTGCGCTTGCGCGAGGGGCGCAACAGGCAGGTGCGGCGTATGACGGCTGCGGTGGGACATCCCACCCTGCGGTTGATCCGCGTGGGAATCGGCGGAGTCGGACTCGGAGCTCTGGCTCGCGGATGTTGGCGGGAGTTGACCCGCGAGGAAATGCAGCGACTGACCGCTGAAGGAGGCCAATTATAGTAAAGTTAGGTAATTTATAAAAATCTTGTAAACTCAGACATC
>JBJTGE010000072.1:0-3524 GCA_046093785.1 Spartobacteria bacterium | reverse complement strand
CTGGACGCAGGATCAGCTTGAGGTTCAAACGCCCTGCCGCTCCCCGCTTGCCTGATCCCATGGAAAAAGAAACGACCGTTGACATCCTCCGCTCCATGCTGGCCGAGAATGTGATGCTTAAAATCGATGTCGCCACCATTTTGGAAGACACACCATTGTTCGGCGCAGAAGGGCTCGGACTGGACTCTCTCGACGCCCTCCAAATCATCATCGCGGTGGAAAAAAAATACGGCATTTCGATCGGCGACGCCACCACAGCACGGGATGCCCTGCAGAGCCTCGGCGTGCTCCGGGACTGGATCAACGCGCGGCTTGCCGCCGCGTAACACCACAAGGCTCGCCATGCCAGATGTCCCCAACGAACCGCTCGATGCCGTGATCATCGGCGGAGGTCCGGCTGGGGCGGTGGCGGGAGCGTATCTGGCCAGAGCCGGACTGCGACCGCTGATTTTAGAGAAGGAAAAGTTCCCCCGCTTCGCCATCGGAGAATCACTCCTGCCCTGCGGGAACGATATTTTGAAGGACCTCGGCGTTTGGCCCGAACTGGAACAGGGCGGGTTCCTGAAGAAATACGGTGCGGATTTTACCAGTGGCAAATCCGAGCGCTTCAACCGCTATTGGTTTCGGAATGCTCTCGGCAAAAACTATGAGCACACCTTCCAAGTGGAGCGCGCCGCATTCGACAAAATCCTGCTCGACCGGGCGCGCGGCGAAGGCTGCAAGGTCATGGAAGAGGTTTGCGTTTCCTCCGTGGCAGAGAATGAGAGAGGTTTTCTAACCATCGGTTACGATGAAGCCAATGGAAGCCAGACAGTGAAAAGCCGCTGGCTTATCGATGCCAGCGGACGCTGCGGTGTGGCAGGAACACATTTGAAAATCCCAAAAGTGCCCACGCGCGACAGAAAGATGATTGCCGTCTATGGTCACTTTTCAGGCGTCAGGCATAACAGCGGCGAGGCGGCGGGACATACGGTGATCGTCCGCTTCAAGGAGGGTTGGTTTTGGTTTATTCCGCTGTCCCCCGACAAAACCTCGGTCGGAGCTGTCGTTCCTCCAGGCCTCCTTCGCGAGAATGGAGGGAATTTGGAGAGGTGCTTTCAACAATGCGTAGAGACGACCCCCGATGCGAAGTCTCGCATGGCTCAGGCGCAGAGCTTGCAACCACTCCGGGCTACAGCGGACTACAGCTGGAGGTTCCGATCCTTCGCACAGAACCGTGTTTTACTAACGGGCGATGCCGCAGGCTTTGTGGATCCGATCTTCTCCTCCGGCGTCATGCTTGCCATGAAATCTGGCCGACTCGCGGCCAACCTCATCCAGAAGGCCGAGCTGGAAAAACGCGCCCTCACATCCAAGGAGTGCCGTGCATATACAAAGGAGGTCTCAGGCTGGATGAGCCTCTACGGGCGGATTATCCGCTCGTTCTACGATCGCGCGGGCTTCGAGATTTTCATGCATCCACTGCCCTACTTTCAAATTCCCCGCAGCATTGGATATCTCGTGGGCGGGCGGATGGAATTGCCACTCTCGCAGCGTCTGCGCATCGCGGCATTCGGTGCCATTTGCCGATTGCAGCGGGTTTTGAGTATCGCGCCTGCTATTCCCTCGCTGCGATAGACGCCAGCCGGACTTATGCGACTCCGACATCTTTTAATTTTTTCAGCGGTGCTGGCCTTGGTTGCCGCAGCATTCCGCCGGAGGCGAGGACGGGACTACCGGGAGGCCAAATTTTACAAAGCTCTCTACCGTCCGCACGCCTTCGAATTCGCCATTACGGCCCGGCGCCTTGTCGGAAGGTCTCTCAGCATGTCGGTCGCACGCCTCATCGGCACCGGCTACGCACTCACCCATCCCAAAGTGCTTCGCGAAATCCAGGCGAACATCGCCTTGCTGGATCCGAGGAAGGCGACATGGGCGAACGCTGCGCGGGTGTGCATCCATCAAGCACTAAACTTCCGCGAGTATGCGGAACTGGGTGTGAGCGATACCGGTGCCGCACTTGAAATGCTCGGATCAAAAAAAGGCATCGAACATATCGAGGACGCACGCCGTGACGGAAAGGGCTGCCTTTTCGTCACAGGCCACTTTGGTTTTTTCGAACTCGGGGGGCTCGTGATGTCCCAGTTGGGTTATCCCATGACCACACTCACTCTCCCAGAGCCGACGAGCGAACTCACTCGTTGGCGGGCCGACTTCCGCAAACGCTGGGGCGTTGAAACCGTGGTGGTCGGGAACGATGCCTTCTCCGCTGTGGAAATAACCCGCAAACTGCGAAGCGGAGCCATGATCGCCCTGCTCAGCGACCGTCCCTTCGACTCCAATACGGTGGATGTCGATCTTCCGCATGGTCGCATTCCCTTCTCCACCGCGCCAGTCCTGCTTTCGCTCCTCTCCGGCGCGCCCATCATCGCCGCCGGCATTTGGCGCCAACCGAATGGCCAATTCACCATCGAAGCCTCCGCCCCGCTTCGCCCCGAGTGGTTGCCCGAAGGACGCGAGGCCACGCTCGAGCACTTCACGACCAGGCTCGCCAAGGAAGGACTCGTGCCGCTCTTCGCCCGCGCGCCGGAGCAATGGCACCACTACTCGCGACTCAAAAAATGAACAAAGCACACACTCCGCACGGGCCGGGATTCCGTTTTTTGGATGCTTTTGAATGCCGCGATAACAAAGGCATCGGCACCTGGCATCTCGATCCGGAACTGTGGTTTTTCAAAGACCACTTCCCCGGCAATCCGATTGCACCTGCCGCCCTGCTCATGGAATTCGCCGCACAAACCGCAGGCGCGCTGTGGATGCAGGGCTGTGGGGAGCCAGATACGGCCTTGTTCGTTGCTTCGATCGATGCCATGCGCATTCAAAGCGCAGCGCTCCCGCACGAAACCCTCATCACAACGGCCACTCTTGTGAGGGAACTCGGTCCCCTTGCCCAATTCGAATTCGAAATTACCACCGGCCCGCGCGCCGTGGCAAGGGGGAGGATCACACTCAGCCGCCAACTCGCCCGCCCCGAAAAAAGTTAAGCTGAAAGGCGCTGCCGAGCGGCCCCGGTGCGGCAGCACCCCGTAAAAATTGGTCGGGACCCCGCGCCGTCGCCGTCCCAAGTTTCAGGCGCGAAGACGCCGTTGCTGGATGCAAAGGCGGCTCCCGCCGCAAAAATCGGACGGCGACGGCGCGCCTTCCCTACCTCGGGCAAACGAGCGCGCTGCCGCGCGGGCGGTGCGGCAGCACCCCGCAAAAATAGGTAGGGACGCCGCGCCGTCGGGGTCCCAAACCTCAGGCGCGAAGACGCCGTTTCTGGATAAAAATCGCCCTCCCTTTCACGACTTTGGCGTTTCCACCTGCCGTGAGTGGCGGCTAATTTGGCGAAGTGAATTCACGCACGGATGTCGTCATTACAGGTTGGGGCTGCGTCTCGCCACTCGGTGGCGATGCATCCTCGACTTGGGCCGCCCTGATGCGTGGCGAGTCGGCGAGGGGAGAAATCACTTGTATTCCTTTCGAGGGATGTCGCGTCACGCAGG
>JBJTGE010000071.1:0-10185 GCA_046093785.1 Spartobacteria bacterium | reverse complement strand
CGACTCCGTTCCCGGCTTCTCGCCTACGGCTCGAAGCCTTCCACTGCGTCGGGCGAAGCTGACGGAGCGCCGGGCCGCAGTGTATGTTTGGCACAATGCAAGTATATCAAGCTTCGTTGGGGCCGAATGATCGGCCATGTCCGGGCAGCGATTGCGTCCAGTGCAAGAGATGCCCTATTTTGCACAAGCACGGGAGTTACCCCCGTTGGCGCGGAGTGGATGGAGCGTGTCCGGAGTTGGTTCAACGCTACATCTGCCCGCGTTGCCGCCGCACCTGGAGTGTCATTCCGCAGGGTATGATGTCCTATCGCTCGATCGAGGTGGAACGCTTCGAGGAATTGGCCGACGGCCAGTTCGGTTCGGCCAGCGGAGATGCAAGACCTCCGCCGGCCACCGAGAAGGAGGAGGGATGCATCCGGCGGGCAATGAAAAAACTGTCGGAACGCATTCCCCTCCTTTGCGGACTGCTCGGCCAGCAGATGCCCGCGCCTGTCGGCATGGACATCGGTTCCTTTTGGCGGGCCCTTCGCGAGTTGGGCTCGACGGGTGAAATCCTGCTCCGTTTGGCCCGCGACTTCAAGACCTCGCTTCTGCGGTGCTATCGCAGCCTGCTGCCGCATTGGGAGCGGGAAAAAGTCCCCGCCGGGCTTGTCTGAAATCGCGGGCCGCCACCCCACAAAACCCTTTTGTTGGAGCGGCAGCCATGGCGGGCAAAAACATTCCCGTCATGAAAAAACCGACACCCACACCCAAAGAAACCCTCGCGCTTCTCCGGCACGAGATCGTCTGCCACATCAAAACCCTCCGCAGAGAAGGCCTCCCGCTCGTTGAATGCGTGCGGGCCGCCTCCTTGCGCCCATGGCCCGGAGAGGGCGGGCGGTATTTCGCCGCACGCACGCTGGAAACCTGGTGGTATGACTACGCCAAAAGCGGCTTCACAGGCATCACCGGCAAAGCCAAGCGCCAGGACGCCGGAAAAAGCCGAGCCATCGATGAGGAGCTGGGCCTCTGGATCATCGAGGCCACACGCAAGAGTCCCGGCGTGCCCTTGAGCGTCCTCTATCGCAGCTGGGAGGAGCACGGACGCATTTTACCCAGCGAGAGCACCGTGCGGCGCTTCCTCTGCGCCAACGGCCTCGACGCCCGCAGCCTCAAGGCCGGAGCGCTCGAGAACGGTCCGACCAAAGCCTTCGAAGCTCCCGAGCCCAACGATCTGTGGATGGTCGATTTCGCCTGCGGGCCGACTCTCCGCGGACACGACGGCAAAGTCATCTCCACCCACCTCTGCGTCCTTGTTGACGACCACAGCCGGCTCATCGTCTTTGCCGGCTACTACGCGAACGCCGACACCGCCGCATTCCTCGACTGCCTCAAGCAAGCCGTGCTGCGGCGCGGCCTGCCCGTCAAACTCTACACCGACCAAGGCAAACCCTTCGTCAACCACCATGCCAAGATCGTTTGTGCCAACCTCGGCATCCGCCTCCTGCATGCCAAGCCCTACCACGCTTGGAGCAAAGGCAAAGTCGAGCGCCTCATCCAAACCATCCAGCGCGACTTCGAGATAACCCTGACACTCGACGGCCATGCCGTTCACAGCCTGGGCGAACTCAACAAAGCCCTCTCAAATTGGACCGCCTCCACCTACCACCTTCGCGTCCACAGCTCCACCGGCCAGACACCTCACGAGCGCTTCAGCAGAGGCATCCAAGCCATCCGCCACATCGAGGCCCCCGACAAGATCGCCCCGCTTTTTTACACCCGCACCGAACGCGTCGTGCGCAAGGACGGCACCGTCACCCTCGGCAAAAAACTCTTCGAGGTCCCGCTCTCCCTTCGCGCCCTCCCTGTCGAACTGCGCTACGATCCGATCCTCTGCGACCCCGTGGAAGTCTGGCACAAAGGCAGTCTCCAAGGACTCGCGCGCCGCTGCGACCTCCACCTCAACAGCACCCTCCACAACCCCCAACGGAGCTCCAACTATGCGCGCTGAACCCAACACCCAGCCACAACGCCCACATGCCCTCGAAGACCTCCTGCGCGCCTGGGGCCTGCACCGCGCCCCCTTTTCGGCCGACGAAAAATCCGCGCAAATCTTCCCCACCGCCTGCCACAGCCAAGCCCTCGAGCTGCTCCACACCACCGCCGCCCTGCGCGGCCTCATGCTCCTGACTGGAAACCCCGGCACCGGCAAAAGCACGCTCCTCAAAAGCTGGATCGCCGGCCTCGAACCCAAACGCTTCCTGCCGCTCCTCATCACCCAATCCAGCCTCTCGGCCACCGGAGTCCTCGAAGTCCTGCTCGCCAAGCTCGGCGAACGCCCCCGCTTCAAGCGCTCCACCAACCTCCTGCTCCTGGAAAAACACCTCGCCGAACTCGAACCCGTCACCCTCGTGCTTATCCTCGACGACGCTCAAAACTACCCCGCCACCGCCCTTGAGGAATTACGCCTGCTTTTGGGAACCGGAGGCCGACGGCGCAGCGCCATGGCCATGATCCTGCTCGGCGACGACTACCTCCTCGGCAGCCTGCGCCTCTCGGTCCAGCGCGCCCTCTTCACACGCATCAGCGCCGCAATGCGGCTCATCGAACTGCCTCTCGAAGACATCCCCGCCTACCTCAACTGGCACATCTCCCTCGCCGGGCTCGACCGCGACATCTTCGACCCTGCCGCCACCGACATGCTCGCAGAAGCCAGCGAAGGCAATCCCCGCATCCTCGGCCTGCTCGCCCAAGCCGCCTGGATCGCCGCCGCCCGCAGCGGTTCGCTCACCATCCAAAGCGACCACATCCACAAAGCCCTGCGCCAAGTCCCCGCCGCCAACGCAAAAATCCCAAAACCCTAACCACCAAGCGGGCTGCGCCCAAGGCCCTCACAGGCCTCCAGCACAGCCCGCTTCTTTGCCGCTGATCGCCGCGCTCATCTCGAAAGCATCCCTCGGCCAGAAACCGAAAAATAACCTCCAGAACCCGCTGATTATCCTGAAAAAATCCCCCGCGATTATTGTGACGCGTAACACCAATGTGGTCTCATACTTCAACTCCACATAATCACTATCATCCAGAATGCAGGCATCATCGACGCACTTCTCGCGAAGCGTTGTGAAGTTCACAAGCAACATCTCGTCGGCATCCCGGTTTGGATCGAACAAGGGAATGTATATGTGCCTCGGCTCCGCCATGCACCGGAAAGCCATTCCGAGAGTCAAGTCCATCCGAGGGTCAATTCAGCAAGGAATGGATTCGGTTTGCCGACTCGATTTCCTCCAAGAAAGTTTCGATCTCCTCGGCGTTCCATGAAAAGGATTCGGCCAACTTGCGGGCCTTGATGTCCAATCGACCGCCATTTGGGTCAGCCCACTCCTCGCAATGCTTGTGCGTCCAGTCTACCAACTCCCATTTGTCGAACGCGCCAAAATTTTTCCAAACTTCGTTGAGAATGCTTAATTCAGAAGGCTCAAGAGCATCGTAAGAGTTAATTTCCGCCGCAGTAGCCACCTTGTGATTGGCCCGATCCGAAATCAATTTTTCCCATGGGCTTTCCCCCTGAGGCGTTCCGTCATTGATTAATTCAAGCACCTCGCTGGTGACAGGACCGTGTTTCAATGAGTAGTAGTGACCGCCAACGATCGGAACCTGACGCATCTCGAAAGACCGCCGATCTGCCAGATAAATCAGTTTGACCAGTTTGAGAATCTCTATCTCCCCGCCTGCTCGACTCGCAAAAAAGTGAGCGCACTGTGCAGACTTCTCTATGTCGAATGGATAATTCACAAAATCAATCTGTCCGTCTCCGAATTGGAGCGCAAGTTTCCAACACTACAGAGCCCTTTTTTATTCATTTATGGAGCAGGGTTATTGGTAGGGAAAACTACCGGCGGTCGGGATCGAACCGACACTCCTTGCGGAACGCGATTTTGAGTCGCGCGCGTCTGCCAATTCCGCCACGCCGGCTACTGTTTAAGAAGGTAGAGAAATGTGGATTTCTGGCAATCACGAAATCCAGTTGAGGTGGCAAAATTTTATTCCAAAAGGGCTCGGCGGAGGATGTCCAAGGCGGCCTGGGTGGCGAGCTGCTTGAAGGTTGCGCGGTCCACCGGGAACGAGAATCTTTGGCAATGCGTGGGTTTGCCAACTTGGGCCATGGCGATGAAAATCGTGCCGACTGGCTTTTCGGGCGTGCCGCCGTCAGGGCCAGCAACGCCTGTGAGAGCAAGACTGAAATCGGAATTGGCATTGCGCAAAGCCCCCTCGGCCATGGCGCGGGCCACAGGTTCGCTTACGGCGCCGTGCTCGGAAAGGAGTGCTTGGCTTACGCCGAGCAGGTCGCTTTTGGATTCATTCGAGTAGGTCACGAATCCGCGATGAAAGACTTTGGAGGAGCCGGGGACGTTCGTGAGACGGTTCGCGAGAAGCCCGCCTGTGCAGGATTCGGCCGTCGAGATGGTGAGGCCCATGGTGGCAAAGCGCCGGGTGATCCACTCTTCGATCCCCTCGCCTTTTGCAGAAACGAGGTTTTTTCCGAGCGTTTGGAGAATGCGCGGTTCGAGGGTGTCGAGCAGTTGCTTGGAGCCGATGAGGCGGAAATCAACTTCGTTTGGGCGGGCGCAGTAGCCGACTTCGAGGTCTTGGTTTTTGGAAAGCTCAAGACCGATCATTTCCTCCACGGCGCTTTCTCCGAGACCGACCACACGGTAGATGCGGCAATCCTTCTCCGGCAGGTCGCCTAACAAAGCGCGCAGGATTGGCAGGACGGATTCTTCAAACATGGGCTTCAACTCCCTCGGCGGACCGGGAAGGAGAAAGAAGTGGGGAGATGCCGACGAAGGTGTGGACATGCTCGGAATGTAGAGTCCAGTAGCAGTGCCGTTATGGTTTGGAAGCACGACAGCGCCCTCGGGAACCATGGTTTGACGCAGCATGCGCTCGAGAAGTTTGTATCCCCTCGCCGCCAGACGGGCTTCGATGGCGGAACGAATGGTTTCATTGGCCGCGAGCTTCAATCCCAAGATCTCGGCCACGACTTCGCGCGTGATGTCATCCGTCGTTGGACCAAGACCTCCCGTCACAAAGACAATGTCGGCGCGGTCAAAAGTTTCGCACACGGCGTCTCTGATGGCAGGCCCGTCTGGAACCGTTGTTTGGCGGGCGATGCGCAGACCGAAAGGAAAAACCTGCTTGGCGATCCAAGTGGCATGCGTGTTGACCACTTCACCAAGCAAGAGCTCTGTGCCGCTATTGATGAGTTCGACAGTCATCCCGCGACAGCACAGAAGGAAATGGTATCCATCCACCCTTTGACGCGATCTCTTTTTTCATCATCCTCATCGAGATCGTAAACATAAAGCAGGTTGGCGAGCATGCGGAGGAGGAACTGACGCGGGCTGGCCGGATTGAGGTGGGCTTCTTTGAATTCGATATTTTGCCTGACGAGGAGCTGCTTCACATCGGGCATTGTGAGGATGCGCCCGGCGTGAAAGGGATCGAAAAAAACACCGGAGTGGCGGGCGATGAAGTGACCCGGGAGGTTGATACCCTCGATGCGCATGCCGGCGCGCGAGCCGACCATCATGTAAACAAGAGCCAGACTGATCGGGATTCCAACACGGGAAGAGACTACATGCGGTAGGAGGGAATTTTCTTCGCAATAGTAGCAGGAGGAATTGCCGCGAAAGCCGAGTTCGCCGGAGAGAAATTCGGTGAGCAATTGCACCCGCTCGTCACTGTTTGAGGCTCTTGGAAGGCGTGTGAGGAGTTCGCGGCCCCAGTCATTGATTTTTTCCTCGAAGGGCAAGGTGCACTTTTCCGGCTCGACGGCCCGCGCCAGCGTCCAAGCGGCTTGCTCGATGGAAAAATTTTCGCCACCCAGATGGCAGAGTAGCTCGAAATCCCGCGCGGCATTTTGCTCTTGGATATCATTGATGATGTCGCGCGCGTGCCGGGAAACCTGCTCATCATCCGCGTGGGAGAGGCTGTCGAGACAACAGGGGTTGTCCTCGGCCATGGAGAGCAGCTGTTCTTTCACAAGCCGCACAGTTTCGGGATCGTCGTCGCGGAGAAGCCTGATCAAGGCCTGTGTGTTGGGAACCATTACTTGTGAAATAAACGCGGGTTTTTCCCCGTTGCAAGCGGGGACTTGCTCGCTACGCACGGGCTGTTGCGGCCTCCTCCGCCGGTTCGATATGAACGGTGACATCGCTGAGATGATATCCGCCTTCCATGAGAGCATCTTTAACCAGATGTGATATCCGGTGGCCTGCGGAGACCGTCACATCGCCGCGCACGCGCACATGAAGATCCGCGAGGAGTGTCAGACCGCTTTTGCGAACGCGACACTTTTCCACATTTTTAACCCCGGGGACTGCCTGCGCGCAGTTCATGATTTTTTGGATCGTTTCCTCGGGAGCCTGCTCGTCGAGCAGTTCGCCGAGCGATCCACGCAACATGCGAAGACCATTGAGAGCGATAATGCCGCAGGAAAAAAGCGCCGCCCAATCATCTGCACTCACCCAACGCGGCCCTCCAATCAAGGCGATGAGGATGCCGACTGCGGCGGCAAGCGAAGTAAGGGCGTCGGACCTGTGATGCCATGCGTCGGATTCCAGAGCCCGGCTTTCCACTTCACGGTTGCGGGCTTGAGTGATTCGGAAGAGCACCTCCTTCACGATGACGACAAAAACCAGAATGCCCAAAGTGAAGACAGCGGGTGCCGGGCGGTCAGGCGCGCCGTAAAAAATTTCCCGCAGACTGTTCAGCGCGACCATGGCGCCAGCGGCCAAAAGAATCAGCGCTCCGCCAACACCGGCGAGGGATTCCATTTTGCCATGGCCATAGGGGTGTTCCGAATCCGGCGGACGCTCCGCATATTTCAAAGCGAGCCAGATGAGTGCCGAACTCAGAACATCAAGCGTGGACTCAAGTCCGTCGGCAACCAAGGCATCCGAGTGCCCCAGCCAACCAGCAGCCATCTTGACCACAGCAAGCAGGAGATTGATGAACACTCCCGCGAGCAAGATGGAGCGGCCACGGGCAGCTCGTTGGGCGACTGTGGACATTTGAAAACCCTCTTTCTCAGCGCTTGCGAAAGAGCATGATCTGGTTGCCCTCGGGGTCGGCGCACATGGCGAGATGCGGTGGTTCGCCGGGGTTGTCGGACATCGGTTCGTGGCGGAGGAGCCCGCCTGCAGCCACAACTTCGGCGGCACCTGCGATGACATCTTCCACCTGAAAACTCAACCCGGTCCAAGTCGTCTCATCCTCGCCGCCGCTGTGGATAGCCAATGTGGATCCACAGATGTCGAGTTCGGCGATGTGTTCGTTTTGGCGAGTCACCTTGCCGCCGAAGACCTCCGTGTAGAAAGCAACGGCTCGTGGTGTGTTCTTGGCCCAGATGATGTATTTGACGCGTTCGATTTTCATTGGGCGGCAGACTCCCAGTTATAGTCGATCGTGCGAAGCCGTTTTTGCTTCGAGCCCAACCGAGGCACACAGGCGATGAGGGCTTGGGTGTAGGGATGGGTAGGATTTTGAAGGACGGATTCGGTTTCTCCCGATTCGACGATTTCGCCCCGGAACATCACAGCGACGCGATCGCAGAGCCCGCGAATGATTCCGAAATTGTGAGTGATGAGAATGAGTGCCATTCCAAATTCCGCTCGCAACCGGCGCAACTCCGCGAGAATTTGGGCTTGGATCGTAACATCCAGCGCCGTGGTCGGTTCGTCCGCGATGAGGAGTTTTGGCCGGCAACTCAGAGCCATGGCAATCATGGCGCGTTGTTGCATGCCGCCGCTGAGTTGGTGTGGATAGTCCCGCATACGCTTTTCGGAGTCCACAATTCCCACAGTCGCGAGCCATTTGACGACCTCTGCATCGACATCAGAAACTTCCGGACGATGAAGGCGGATGCCTTCGGCGATCTGGCTGTGAATGGTGTAAACGGGGTTGAGCGAGGTCGCGGGCTCTTGAAAAACATAGGCTATTCCCCCACCCCGGACTTTGCGGAGCTGCGCCTGCGACATGTTTAAAACATCCTCACCATCGAAACGGATCGCGCCGCCTGCGAACCGCGCTGGCGGCGTGGGCAGGAGCCTTGCGAGAGACAGCGCGGTGACGCTCTTTCCGCTCCCGCTCTCACCGACGATTGCCAACGAACCCCCGTGGGGAATGGAAAGGCTCACTTTCTTGACGGCTTCGACCACGCCATTTTCCGTTTGGAATTGGATCGAGAGGTTATCGACTTCGAGAAGGGGTGATTTCATTGCGGGCGGGTTTCCGAGGCGCGGCGGAGGGCGTCGCCGACGATGTAAAAGGCAAGAGATGCGGTGAAGATGGCGAGACCGGGAAAAACAATGAGCCACCACGCATCGAGGATGTAGGTTTTTCCATCGGCAATGATGTTTCCCCAAGTCGCCTGCGGCGGGGGCACGCCGAAGCTGAGAAAGCTGAGACCGGACTCCACGAGGATGGCGTCTGGAATGCTGACAATGGCGGTGACAAAAATCGGAGCGGCCGCATTCGGCATGATGTGTCGAAAAATGATATTCCATCCGCTCTGCCCCATGGAACGCGCGGCGCGAACATACTCGCTTTCGCGGAGCGTCAGGAACTCCGCTCGCACCAGTCTGGCCGTGCCGGTCCAGCTCACGAGGCCGATCACGGCAATGATGATCCAGATATTCGGCCCAAGAATGGCGATGGCTGTGAGGATCAGAAAAAATGACGGGAAGCAAAGCAAGGCATCAACGATGCGCATGAGCAAATTATCGATCCAACCGCCGAAATACCCACTCACCGCGCCTACGAATATGCCGATTCCCAGCGAGACCGCCATGGCCACAAATCCGACGGTGAGGGAAATGGTCGAGCCGGCCACCATGCGGGAGAGGACATCCCTCCCGAGATTATCCGTTCCAAGCCAGTTCGTGGCGCTCGGCGGGAGTAGCTTGGCTTCGAGATTTGTGGCGTTGGGATTCATCGGCATCGGAAGACCGAGAGCCTTCAGAGCGCCTGCTGAGATGGCGATTGCAAAAAATCCGATGATAAAGATCAAGGCAACGACAGCCAATTTGTCGGAAAAAAACTTACGCGCCACGCGCCGATACGGACTGTCAACGGAGACGCCGTCTTTTTCGATGGAGATTGAGTCAACCAACGGACTGGATTTTTTTATTTGGCCTCGTCGTAGAGTTTCGCCACGTAAGGCCAGTTCACGACATTCCACCAACCGGCGATATAGTCGGCGCGGCGGTTCTGGTATTTCAAATAGTAGGCGTGTTCCCAGACATCGATTCCGAGGAGGGCGGTTTTGCCTTCCAAGAGTGGAGGGTCTTGGTTCGGTGTCGAAATGATGGAAAGTTTCCCATCCTTCTCCACAAGCCAGGCCCAGCCACTGCCGAAGCGCTTGAGGGCGGCATCGGTGAATTTCTTTTTAAACTCATCGAAAGACCCGAAGTCCTTTTTGATCGCCTCGGCGAGTTTCCCGGTCGGCTCACCACCGCCATCAGGCGACATCATGAGCCAAAACTGACTGTGGTTCAGGTGTCCCCCGACATTGTTGCGAAGCCCCGTGCGGATGGCTTCAGGGGCCTTGTCGAGATTTGCGAGGAGTTCCTCGGGTGATAGCTTGGCGAGTTCGGGTTGGTCCGCGAGAAGCTTGTTGGCATTGGTGATGTAAGCCTGGTGGTGCTTGTCGTGGTGAATTCGCATCGTTTCGGCGTCGATGTGCGGTTGCAGGGCCTCGTAGGCATAGGGAAGCGGCGGGAGGGTATACGGGCCGATGGGGTCGGTTTGAGCGTTACCGGATGACACGACACACGCGGCAAGGCTGGCAAAAACAAAGTTGCGCCACAGCAAGGAGAGCGGTTTGGTTTTCATATCTGGCGAAAACTAAACCATGAAAAATCCGACGCAATCCGCAAAACGCACCACACCCTTTCAAGAGAGCGTGTATGCGGCGCTTGGGGGCATTCCCGCTGGATTCGTCACGACCTATGGCAGCATCGCCAAGCTCGTGGGGTGCCATTCATCGCAGGCGGTTGGGCAGGCTTTGCGGAAAAATCCCTACGCGACGACGCTGCCATGTCACAGGGTCGTGAAGAATGACGGATCTCTTGGCGGATTTTTTGGAAGCAGCAGCGAGCAAGGGCAGTCCAAAAAACAGCGCCTGCTCGAGGAGGAGGGTATTGT